>CAYTRK010000012.1:0-19874 GCA_964440205.1 uncultured Victivallaceae bacterium | reverse complement strand
GCCCAGGAAGGCGACCTCGACAAGGCCGCATCCGTCGAGCAGCGGCTGGCGGAGCTTAAGAAAAAAACCGGCTCAGGCTCGAATAAGAAATAAAGTCGTTACAGGAGGATCCGGACGGCCTCCTGGGCACCCCTTCCATTTTGAACGTGATGCCTGCTGTGGCCGTCTGGTTCCCTGAACCCAAACTTTAACATGTCCGCCGTGTTCTTTGCATCGTGCATATCTGCGCTGCGGACCCCGAATGGAGGCATTGAAATGTCAATTCTTGATCGTGTCAGAAGACTAACCCGCGCTAACGTTAATGACATACTGGACCGCTTCGACAAACCGGAAACAGGACTGAAACAGAAAATCCGGGAACTCGAAAACACAATATCCGAAGCCAAGGAGTCCGCAGCCGGTTTTGCAGCTTCGCTCCGAAAGCTTGAAAAGGACCATGAACATGGTAAACGCATGAGAGCGGAATGGCAGCACAAAGCTGAGACCGCAATCAAGGGCGGAAACGAAGCTCTCGCCCGCCGCGCCCTGGACGAACGCGTCAAAGCAGACGAACGGATCAAGACGCTTGAACCAACAATAGAGAAGAGCCGGAAAACGTATGAACAACTCAGGAATAACCTGGGAACTTTGACCGATCAGCTTCAGAGCACTCGAATGCGCCTGTCCGAACTGAAATCCAGAAAGCAGGCGGCAAATGCCCACAAAGCTTTCGGCCAGCAGATGGACCGATCCGCAAAGGTTGGTGTAGCCGAAAGCGATTTCGACAAATTTGAGGACGAAGTGGTTCAGACCGAAGTCGAAGCAGATATAGAGGCGGAAATTCGGGGCGACCTTAATGATGTCACTTCTCATGATAAATATTCCCATGACCTTGAAGTAGAGTCCGAGCTTAAGGCGCTGAAAAATAAGGTCAGCGATTCTCAGCAGGAATAGTCTCTGCAACTTTTGACGGCTTGCTCGCAGAATCGCGCCTTGGGGGCTACTACATGGGTCTAACCAATCGACTTCTTCAATTGACTTCGGCGCGTGTAAACGCCTTTCTTGACTCTGCCGAAGATCCAGAAACCGCTGTACTGCGCCTGAACAGCGAATTGGCGGAAAACCTCAAACTCGCCGGCCGAGCCGAGGCCAAGGCGCGATCTGCCCTGAAAAACGAACAGTCACGGCTTGATGAGATTCGCGGTCGTATTGACAGGTTGAAACATGGCGCCCTTCTCGCCATTCAACATAACGATGAAGAACTCGCCCGCGAAGCAATTGCAGAACAGATAAAGGCAGAAGAGCAGCTTAAACAGCGAACGGCATCGCTTAAACGTTCTGAGGAAGCGCTTGCCAATGCCAGGGCCGCAAGGCTCCAGGTTAAACAAAGGCTCGAAGAACTCAACCAACACTACGTCGACATTCTGGCCCGGTACAGGAACATTCAGTCGGGTACACCAAAATCCAGCTCTGCACAACAGGGCGCGAGTGATATTCTTGCAGAAGTAGCAAGGATAGACACCAGCATTGATGAAGATATCGCACCTCCGGAACCCGACGCCCCTGAACTGACCCTTGAAGAAAGATTGCGCAAGCTTGAGGTGCAACTGGAAATCAACAGGCGCATTGAGTACATTCGCCGGAAACAGGGGACAAAAACCAAATGATCGGTCGCCAACTCGGACAGTACAAAATTGCGGAAGAAATAGGCCGAGGAGGAATGGGCGCTGTATATCGCGCAACCCAGATATCTCTTAAACGCGACGTAGCCCTTAAAGTCCTGAATCCCGAGAAAGCCCCCGACCCCACAACCCTGGAAAGGTTTCGAAGGGAAGGCGAAGCCATTGCCAGAGTGGCCCACCCAAATGTCGTACAGGTATTTGACATCGGCGAACAGGATGGTTTGCACTTCATAGCCATGGAATACGTGGAAGGTTCCACGGTTGAAGACATGATTGTCGGTAACGACGCATTTGAATTCACCGAAGCTGTCAGTATCTGCGCCCAGGTCGCTGCAGGCCTGAACGCAATTCATTCATCCGGGCTGATACACCGAGACATAAAGCCATCAAATATCCTCGTTGATAAAAACGGCTTTGCTAAACTCGGCGATCTTGGCATAGCGGCCCTGGCGGAAAGCGAAAACGAGGCCCGACTGACCATGACCATGGCTGCCATCGGGACGCCGTATTATATGTCCCCGGAACAGGTCAGAGGGCGAGGCAACCTGTCTCCGGCTTCCGACATCTATTCGCTTGGCATGGTCCTTTACGAAATGCTTTCAGGCAGCCATCCTTTCGGCGACTCTACGCCGACGGAAGCAATGTCTGTTGTAATGAACGAAACATTGCCCCCATTAAGGAGATACCGACCGGACATTCCCGATGATCTGGAATCCGTTATCAACAGTTGCCTGTCCAAAGATCCCCGGGAAAGACCTGAAAGCGCGGAACAGCTTCAACGAGAGCTTGAGAAAATTAAACTGCGCCTGGAAATGGATTCCGCGAGCAATGAGGAAGAAACCGACTCATACCGAAAACGGGTCACGACCACAGGTCTGTTCTACACGGCTCCCGATGAAATGAAGCCGCGGCATTCCTATTTCGGGCTGTTGCTCGGCGAAATGCGGGCACAAGCCAGGGATCCCAACAGAAAAGACCGCAGAAATCTACGTCGGCTCAGCAGGGAAACGGCAACAGCAAGGGCAAAATATAAAAAGGAAGAACAGCATCTCGACCAGCTTCGTGAGCGGAGAAAATACCACCGGAAAAAATCTGACGACTATGACAGGCAATACGTGCAGCTCGTTGAAAAGGAAGGACCCGAAGCAGCACAGGAATCTGCTGACAACCACTCCAAACACGAAAGCCTCTATCTGGATTATGACAACCGGTGCCGCGCACAAAGTCAGACAGTAGATGAACTGAGACAAGCCTATGATGCCGTCAAGCAGAAACACTCCGAACGTGCCGACAGGCTCGCGCTGCTCGATTCTGAAGCAAGAGCGCAAAAAAAGCCGGTTCCCAGCCATGACAACCCTTCACTT
Organism: uncultured Victivallaceae bacterium; assembly: GCA_964440205.1. Classification (GTDB taxonomy): domain Bacteria; phylum Verrucomicrobiota; class Kiritimatiellia; order UBA8416; family CAYSRM01; genus CAYSRM01. Next base: position 16,849 of record CAYTRK010000012.1, on the reverse strand, counting down.
TCGCGTTTTGCCAGACTCGCCAACGTCGCTTTATTAGCGTGTCTTCTGCTTCTTCTCGGCGCCGGCGTCCTGTACGCCTTGAAGTGGCACAAGGAATCGCGCGCAACAAGGATACACAAAGCCGCCATGGAAAAACCAAAAACCAGGGCCAAACCCGCGCCCCCCGACAAAACGCAGAAACCAAAACCCGGGTCCACGCCCGCTGTTGTGCACACCCCCGGCAAAGATATTCCAAAACAACTTATTTTCTGGAACAAGCTTGACTCGGAAAACTCGATAAGGAACAGCGAGGTTGGGGTGCCGGGAAAAATAACCGGCCCGATATCATTTGCGGATATGGGCGGGGTGCGAGGTGTCTCCCTGGATAGCGGGCAAAGCCTGGTGCGCTTCGACAATATCTTCGGCAATAATTTCCCCGAAGCGGGATGCATAGAATTCTGGTGGTGGCCACAGCATGATGAAAACTCGTCGACCGGCTCGCACATGGCAGAGAGATTTCCGTTCGTAATAAACGGTACAGAGACAAGAAAAAGAAACTCTATGCCCGCTTTCATGATCCGAGTGAACTACAGAGGACACGGGAAAACGGCTTATGATCGGACCAGAGTAGCTTATGGTTATCATGATGTCAGCAGAGACAAGATCTACGGCTCCGGTATCACGGCAAATATAGATTTCCAAGCAGGCCAACTGATGCACGTTGCAATTGTGTGGAATGAGCAATGGACTATTGATGTATTACGGCTATACGTAAACGGCCTCAGAATGCAACCCGTTATTCAGGGCAAAAAGGTAGATAGCACAGAATTGATTACCGCAATGAAGCGTGGCTCGAACACCTCGCCACATTCTCTTTACATTAACAGATGGGCTGCACGAACGGACGGGGCTAAAAACGAGTACGACCCCAATCAGTATGTTGGCGATTTCAAAATCTGGAATTACGCAAAAACTAATTTTGAATACTCTGGTTCCAGCCCACTTCATTCCTCCAACCTGAAATCTCTTCCTAAACTGATATTCTCAAACAGTCTTGATTCCGTGCAGAGTATTCAGAATGGAGAAATAGGTTATAAGGGAACGATCGAAAGCGGTGAATTCGTTGAAGGTGTTTCAGGAAAAGCCATTTCTCTTGGCGTAGGCGATATGGAAGCCGTGACTTTCACAGATGTGCCCATCTACATAGAGCGAGGTTGCATTGAATTTTGGGCCAAACTGGAGGATGTGCCTGAGCGTCTTGAGTGGGGTCAAAAACCGGCCATGGTGAAATTCCATCCCGGCCCGAAAGGGACTACACGCAGAAGAACATACGGCATTCATTTTAACGGGAACGACGGCGGGAGTCAGGGGGGGTTATGTGCCTGGGCTGGCGCATGCGGCAGAACAGGAACGGGCAGGTACGGCAGTTCATGGACATATGAAAAAGCGTTGCTGGGAAGGAATCATGAAAACTGGCATCATTATGCGCTTGTATGGAATGAAAACGGAATTCCGGGCATTGACGACGGTTCAAGACAGACCGCCTTGTATGTCGACGGCAAACTCAGTTCCGGCTCATGGAAAAGAAACGAAAGACTCTGGCCGGACGCTGACATACTGTCCGGACCCTTGCACCTTATGTCACACCAGAACCTGAAAAAAGGGAAGGTTGCCATTGACGAACTAAAAATATGGAATTATGCAAAAACCGATTTTTCATTAGGATTGAGAGGCTTCGCGAGTTCTATTTCAAAAGGACCCGTTCTTTATTTTCCCTTCGATGAAGACGAAGGCCCGCGCATACTTGACCAAAGCGGAAACAACATGGAAGCACAAGTTCACGGTGCCAGATGGACCAGCCAGGGACGCTTTGGCGGCGCATACTCTTTCGATGGTGATGGTGACTACATCGAACTTCCTGACAAAGCAAAGCAACGCGGACCATTTACCGTGAGTATCTGGTTCACCCTTGATAAATCCAGAGCGAACAATGGAATCTCTGCTTCACTCTACGGAGGTGGCGGATTAGACTGCAGTGTCGATAGAAATGGCATAGCAATTACATGGCGGAGAAAAAAAAGCCTATGGATAGATGTGTACGATACACCGAAGCGCTACGGTTTGAAGCAGGATGAATTACAGCCGGATGTGGGAGACGGTCAGTGGCATCATGTGGTGGGAACCTATGACGGCGATATCCTTCGGCTCTATATTGATGGAAAAACCAGTGATCAGGCCATGAGAAAAATTGGCAAGGTTGTGGTGGACTGGTCAAGGTCGAAGCATTATCTCGGACGAAGAGCGGAGATAGTTGGTCAGGACTGGTATTGGAAAGGCAAAATGGACGAACTCATGATATTCAATCGCGCGCTTACGCCACACGAAATCAAAAAGCTATACACAGGTGACTACCAACCGATCGAAGAAGAAGGCTAAGCGGGCGCATTATTCACATCATCGCTACAGCTTAATTCAACAAGACAAGTAAATATATCCAGGAGCTGACCATCAGCAGGTTTAGTGACAAAACGAGTCTTTTAGCCGGGCGCCACGGAATTCTTGCAGGTATAAGGTTTGCTACATCCCTCATATTTCTGTTCTGGGGTGTTTTCCTGGTTGATCTGATCCTACCGTTCATCAATCTATTAAATCTTGGAATACGACCACGCACATTAGCGGGATTGCAGGGAATTGTGCTTTCGCCTTTTCTCCACGGTGGTGTGAGACACCTTGCCGCCAACACAGCCGCTCTATTTCCGCTGATTGTTATCACTTTTGCCTTGGATATACGCCGGCCTGTTCATTCCATCATCGTGCTATGGCTCTTTCAGGGCGCTCTCGTCTGGCTGCTCGGAAGCCATAACGCGGTGTATGTTGGCGCAAGCGGCATCGTATTTGCTTTGATCGGGTTCTTGCTGACTATTGGCTTTGTCAGACGGGAATGGCAGGCCCTCATGATTTCACTGCTTGTGTTTGCGCTATATAACGGAGCGTTACTCAGTCTTCTCCACCATACCCCCGGTGTAAGCTGGCTTTCCCATGCATCCGGCTTTGCGTGCGGCGTATTGGTTGCATATAAAACCAGACGCCCCCCATCCGTCAGCACAACTTTCTGAATTGTCCATGAGCTTCGTTTACAGTCATTTGCCGAAGCTACCGCGAGTCCTTCCCCCCTTTTTTTACAACCATGGAAAGCCAAGGTTAACTTATCTTTCATTTTACACCTGAGAGACAAATACAACCGAAAACTCTCTATCGAAATATCTTCATACAATAACTGCAAATACTTTGAGGAGACAATACGTAGTGTTCTGGATCAGTAAAAATAGACGGGACTTTAATGTGTTGCCAATATTCTCGGACGATTTGTTCTTGATAGCAAAAGTTGAAGTATCATAATCTTTTAAAGCGTTTTACAAGATGAGGCTCTGGTCAAATGGATTGACTGAACAAATGACGGATATGCGCAAATTCTTCAATCAACTAATAGCCTGGGAAATCTCAAGGATCACCAGGTATTCAGACCGGGTAATTCAGGTAGACCGCCTGGATTTCGACGACGGTCTTCTTCTTGATTTGCTGGATTGCCCTCATAAAGATTCGGTCGCATCCTGCGACCTGCAATCTCTCGGCAACCATGATACACTTCTTCTAAACGGTAACTTCAATCATCATTACGACGTTCAAGGCATCCTTCAGTCTCTCTACCCATGTATTCAAAGGAGTTCACGACTTGTGGCTGTGCTATTCAATCCTTACCTCGAATTCTTGTTCCGGATTGCAAACACTCTGGGTATCAGAAAAGGAGATATGCCAACAACATTTCTGACACGTCCGGACCTTCATACAATCGCAAAACTTGCAGAGTTTGAAGTTGTTCGTTTGCGCAATGTGGGCTTCATCCCGTTCCGGATGCTCGGGCTGGGAACCATGATTAACCGCATTCTTGCTGCATTACCTTTACTTAAGTGGAGCAGTCTTGCCAATGTGGTGGTTTTGCGCCCGGTAAAACGGGATTCAAAGCCCCCTTCTTTGTCTATCGTTGTGCCCGCTCGAAACGAAGCAGGAAACATTGAAAATGCTCTCAGGCGCATGCCTGAACTGCCATGCAAAACGGAAATCATATATGTCGAAGGCCATTCAACGGACAACACCTGGAAAGAAATAGAAAGAGTGTGCGCTACATACAAGGGAAGGTTCGATCTAAAGCGCATACAGCAGCATGGGAAAGGAAAATGTGACGCTGTAAGGCATGGATTTGCCTCAGCATCCGGCGAATTGCTTACAATACTTGATGCTGATTTGACCATGCCGCCCGAGAAACTGCCGTATTTCTATGAGGCCTACCGGACCGGCAAAGCAGATTTCATTAACGGTTCCCGCCTGCTTTATCCCATGGAAGGCCAGGCCATGCGCCCACTCAACAAGATGGGCAATGTTTTATTCGCACGACTTCTCAGTTGGGTATTGGGACAAAAGCTCACCGATTCATTATGCGGCACGAAGCTTATTCGAAGAGACGATTACATCAAACTCACCAAATGGCGTCAGGAATTCGGGGATTTTGATCCTTTCGGTGATTTCGAACTCCTTTTTTTTGCAGCAAGTACAGGAATAGGTTCAATCGATGTGCCTATCCGTTACATGGACAGGACCTACGGAGCCACGAATATATCACGGTTCCGTCACGGCCTGATGCTTTTCAAGATGACTTGGGTTGGATTAACAAAGATCACTGTGGGAGGCGGCAATGGCAGAAATCGATAACCCGGCTCAGGAAGCCTCGATTTCCCGCCAAATTCAGTCGAAACCATCTCTCAGGCGACTTTATTCCGAATTCTATGCAAAATACCGGGAAGTGATATCCCAATGCCCCAATGGCGGCGAACTAGTCGAACTAGGATCGGGGGCCGGCTTTGCCAGAGAAGTTATTCCTGACATTGTTACAACAGACGTAATTCCGTACAAAGGCATTGACCGCATCGCAGATGCAATGTCCCTGTCTTTTCAAAACAACTCTATCAGCTTCATTGGAATGACAAACGTATTTCATCACATCTCGAATGTCTCTCGTTTCTTCAAGGAAGCCGAAAGGGTTCTGATGCCACAAGGCTGCATTTTTATCATCGACCAACACAAAGGCATCATCAGTCATCCGGTTCTCAAGTACCTTCACCATGAGTTCTACGATCCTGATACTGCCCATTGGGAGTTTGATTCTTCTGGTCCTCTTTCGGGCAGCAATGGCGCTCTCGCCTGGATCGTATTTCAGCGTGACTACGGTGTTTTCAAGCAAACTTTCCCGAATCTGAGGGTTGAGGAATACACCGCTCATACCCCCCTGCGCTACTGGCTGGCCGGCGGTCTGCGCCGATGGAACGCCCTTCCACGCTTTCTTTATGGACCTGTTTGCCTGCTGGAGAAAATTCTCTTGAAGTTGAACAAAAATTTCGGGAGCTTCTGTTATGTCCAAATCCGCAAACAAATCGCATAAAAAAACATCCCGACCTTCTGCCAGGAAGAAAAAGTCCACCCCTATTTCACAACCGGAGCCGGTTAAATACAAGTATGGACTTATTATCGTCGGCCTATATCTGATCGCCGCCGTCGCAATGAAGATTATTCGAGGCGCTTACTACAACGAATGGGACCCCAACTATGCATACCTGTTTAATATGATGAATGTTGTCGCAGGGCATCCTATTGATCATATTGATCACCCAGGCACAACACTCCATGTGTTGGGGGCCTTGGTCATCAGTGCTACAAAATCCTTATCTGCTTATGCTGAACCAACAATACAGCGTTCCGTCATACTCCACCCTGAACTTCACCTCCATGTCCTGAATGCCGTAATTCTGCTACTCGTATCTCTGGCGTCCCTTGGCGTTTACCGATCGGTTCGTCGTGCTGGGAACTCCACAAAAAGAGCTATTATGGTTCAAGCTTTTCCTCTGCTCTTTTTCGAGGTTCATGACGCACTGTGGTGGGTGAAGCCGGAGCCTCTTCTAATTGCACTGATAATGGCAATTGACTCCTTGCTCATATTGGAATACACAAAATCCTACACCAGGAAGTGGAGCCGTGATGCCATGCCGGTTGGCCTCGGAATACTTGTCGGGCTTGGATTAATGCTTAAGATAACTGCAGCGCCTCTGGTTCTGCTTTTTCTTTTTCCCAGAAACCTCTGGCGAAAAGGCGCCTGCCTAGGAACCATGGCAGTGACCTGCGGCACACTATTTACTCTCTTATTACCCAAATTGAAAAAGATGGAAAACTGGTATTCAAGCTTGATATTCAACAAGGGAATACTGGGAAATGACAAACCTGGACTACCGTCCATAAGCATACTAATCCAGAGAAGCTTCCAGCTAGCAATGGAAAACCCTGTTTTCACGGTCTCTGCGGCCATTCTACTAACACTAGCGTTATGGTACTACCTGTCTGCCCACAGAAAGAAAAAGATTCTGATCGAAGATGCCGAACTTATTACCGATACCCCACCGACATTTCAAGGGTTCATCATAATCTTTGTATTATTTGCCGAAATCGGGCTTGTAGCCAGACACCCGAAAGAAGCTCGTTACCTGATCCCTGCAATGGCGTTGATGCCAATCTTACTGTTCATCGTCATGGAAGCCACAAAATCATTGCCGACATTGAAACCTGTTAGGATCTTAACCGGGCGACAACTCATTGTAGCAAAATTTCTGGCTGGCGTTCTGGCCGCAACATCGCTTCTCATAAATTACGTAGAGAGGATACAACTCAAAGAAGCCAAGGAAAAGGAATTGGCTGAATCAAATAAGATCGTAAGGCAGCACGCAGAAGCCATAACGGCCATCCACCCGCGTATTGGAAACAAATATGTCTCGTTATTCACTGGAAACCAGTGGGCCGGCTACCTTTACGGGCGACAGATGGAGGCACTTCTGCAGAAGAATCGCCCCCTCATATTCAACATAGGATATCTCTGGACCTACGCAGGAGCCATTTCTCCTCAATCGGTTCTAAATGCTGTCTCCAGGGACCACAAGACAATCCTAATCAAAACCAGACCGTATTCGAACAGACACAAGGGCGAAGTCTTCAACGACCGTTGGATGCGGCTGAAGACCATAATGCAAGGGGAACATGTGGGTCTCTACAAGCTGGTCGGACCGAGTATCGCATCCGGTAAATGAAAACTCCCCCGTTGTTTTCCTCGCACATGTGCTACCGGAAATCACCTCTATATGATTTTCCCGTAATTATTCTTGTTCAGCATTTTTCTCCTGTCTCTTGACGCTATTTTCCCTTGAAACATTCTTTTCCGTTCGTTTTATACGTGCAATCCGTGTAATCTATGGTTAGAGTAACGCCTGATTTAGAGTTAACCTGTAAGGATTATAATGAAACTTTCGGTGGCAACGCCGTCGTATAATGGCGGCAAGTATTTTGAACAAACCATAAAGAGCGTACTCGACCAGCAGACGTCTATGGACGTTCAGTATGTCGTAATGGACGGCGAATCCAACGATAACACCCTGGACTTGCTCAAGAAGTACGACGATAAGATCACCTGGCGCAGCGAACCGGACGAATACCACTCCCACGCTCTTAACAAAGCTTTCGAACTCTGTGACGGTGACATAGTCGGTTGGATCAATACCGACGATTACTACGAGCCCGGCGCTTTTGAACGCGTACGCAAAACATTTGAAGCTAACCCGGACGCTAAATGGGTGGCGGGTTATTACAGGATGGTAGACGAAAAAGGAAATGAAATAAGAAAACTTCAGGCAAAATACAAACACTGGCTCATCCGCCATTATTCATATCCTCTACTCGTGGCGGAAAACGTTTTCGCGCAACCCAGCACTTTCTACCGTCGCGAAGCATTGGAGAAATGCCTCCCCTTGGACTACACGAGCCCAAACCGCCCGGCTTTTGACTACAAGCTATGGCTGGACCTGGGCAATCTCGGGCGGCCTGCAATAATCAAGGAAGTTCTCTCAAACTTCCGTTATCTCCCCAACTCCGTAACCGGCGCCCAAACCGCGGCTCTGTTCAAAGGCGAACTCAACTATGCAAAACAGGAAAAGAGAAATCATCCGTTTGCTGTTGCCTTGCACCACTTGAATTGGCTAAAAATACGCCTTCTGTATTCATGGTGGAATTGGTAGAATTCTAAAGTAGGTTAATTGCGAATCAAGGGAGTATATAAGAGTGATCATTCTGGGCATAAATGCGTATCATGCAGATGCATCAGCAGCGATAATGCGCGATGGGGAGCTTTTGGCTGCTGCGGAAGAAGAAAGGTTTTCTCGAGTCAAGCATTGTGCAGGCTTTCCGGAGTTAGCGATCAAGTACTGTCTTGACGAGGCAGGGGTGAATCTTGAGGAGGTAGACCACATTGTACATGCCAGGGAACCGTCTTCGAATCTCATGGCAAAAATCAAAGGTACTTTCTTCTCGCCTCTCGTTTTCCAGCATGCCACATGGGACAGAATCCGCGCAATAGCGGCAAGCGGAAATTTCGACCGCGATGTCCGCCTGTCTTTTCCGGAAGCTGCCGGTCAGATACAGGCTGAGTTTCACAATGTCGAGCACCACCTGGCCCACGCTGCCGGTTCATACTTTGCGTCCTCTTTTGACGAAGCAGCGCTTGTTACGATTGATGGCTATGGAGATTTTGCAAGCTTGCTTGTGGGGCATGCAAAAGGTAACGAACTAGACATCAACCACAGAACTTTTTTCCCGCACTCCCTGGGTACTTACTATTTGATGGTATCTCAGTATCTAGGATTCACTCGTTATGGCGACGAAGGCAAGGTAATGGCATTCGCTTCCATGGGAGACCCCGACAGGTACTTGGACAAGATGCGCAAAGTTGCCTTTCCTGATAAAAAGGAATACTTCAAACTGGGTTTAGACTATTTCCAGCATCACAAACAGGGAACAGAAATGACGTGGGAAGAAGGAACACCTGAAATCGGCAAAGCCTGGTCGAACGCTATGGTTGAAGAATTCGGACCCGCACGGCAGCCCGAAGAACCATACGAGCAAAGGCATTACGACATTGCGGCAGCTTTACAGAAGAATCTCGAAGAGGTTTTGATGAACATTTTTTCACGAGTCCATCGTGATACAGGTTCAAAGAATCTGGCGCTGGGAGGCGGTGTGGCGCTTAACAGCGTGTCCAACGGCATGATAAGACCCCGGACGGGGTTTGAGAATATCTACATTCTCCCCGCCGCCGGCGACGGTGGTCTTTCAGTGGGGGCGGCCTACTACACCTGGCACAAATTGATTGGAAGAACAGACCGTCATCCTTGCAAGACTGCCTATCTCGGGCCCTCGTTCGATGAAAACGAATGCAGATCTGCGCTGGAAAGGAACGGCTTGAAATGGGCCATGGTGCAAAACACAGAAGCTGAAGCCGCCCGGCACCTTCAACAGGGCAAGATTGTAGGCTGGTTTCAGGGACGTATGGAATTCGGTCCCAGGGCACTTGGTAATCGAAGCATACTTGTCGACCCTAGACGTAAGGAAATGAAAGATGTCCTTAACGCCAGGATAAAGCACCGGGAGGAATTCCGGCCTTTTGCACCCAGTATTCTGCGGGAAAAGGTGGGCGACTATTTTGAACAGGATTATCCTGCTCCTTTCATGCTGATGGTCTATAATATCAAGCGGGAAAAACGCGGTGAGATACCTGCTGTAGTACATGTCGACGGTACCGGCCGCCTACAGACAGTGACGAAAGCCGACAACCCGAGATACTACGGTCTGATCAAGGAGTTTGAGAAGCTCACCGGCGTTCCGATTGTCCTCAACACTTCTTTCAACGACAGCGAACCAATAGTTTGCAGTCCTGACGACGCAATCGATTGCTTCAAAAGGACGAAAATGGATGTTCTGTTTCTAGGGAACATTAAAGTTGACCAGCAATGACCGGCTACATTTGATGAGAATTCTTCACGTCAGTCTCGCCTATTATCCCGCAGTCCAATACGGGGGCGTCTTGCCCGCCATAAGGGGCTTCTGCAAAGGTCTGTCGAGACTCGGGCATGAATGTGTGATCTGCACCACAGATACAGATGGATACCAAGTAATGGACGTGCCCTGCCAGACTCCGCTTTCTTTCGACGAAGCCACCGTTTACTACTTCCATTCCGCCTTCATGAGGTTCTGGGGATGGAGCGGATCAATGTCAAAATGGCTAGAAACTAATATTGCCGGATTCGATATTGTTCATGTTCACGGCTTATGGAATATCCCGCTGCTGTTCACTGCAATGTCCGCCACCAAGAAACGCGTTCCCTTCATAGTCGCACCACACGGGATGGCTGACGCTCTCCTTGTTCAGAATAATTTAAAAACCGTCAAGTGGATTTACCTGTTTGTACTGAATCAAATCGGCTTACAAAATGTGTCCGCGTATCACTATACAGCTCAAATGGACGCGGACAATTCCGTCCTGAATACAAGCCGGTACGCAAAGCCGTGTTTCACCGTCCCCAACGCACTGGGGGAAGAATGGCTGAGCTACGAACCTCCAGCAAAAAATCTTCCGTGCAATCTTTCGAACTGTCGGTATGTGCTATTCGTGGGTAGGTTATCATGGGTCAAGCAGTTGCACAAACTTGTTGCTGCGTTTTCGAGTTTTGCGGAACGCCATCAGAATTATCAACTCGTTCTGGTAGGCCCTGACCATGAGAACACTGCACAAAGGCTTCTACAAATCGCGGCAAAAGCCGGAATTGAAGATCGCCTTGTCATTATACCCTCCCAAGACGGAGAAGCTCTCCGTGCCATCTACATGAACGCCGATGTTTTCGTTTCCCCTACAATGCGCGAGAATTTCGGCTATACAGTCGTCGAAGCTATGGCTAAGAAAGTCCCGGTCATAGCAAGCAAAGGCATTGGCGTGCTTTCCGTAGGGAAAATCAGTGCATATGTTCGTTCAATCTCGCCGGATGCAAGCGACTTGACCGATGCCCTCGCGGAAGTCGTTGATAATCTTCCTGTTTGGCAACAGAAAGCTAGAGAAGCTCAGCACCTAATTCGACAGCTCTTCTGCATTAGCTCGGTCGGGAAAGAATTGGAAAAACAATACCAGCAGATCGTGAATTAAGCTACCTTCGCTTTCGTCATCTCAAGTTGTACTTCTCATTATCACGTTTCGACAACGCCTTCCTGGACGCGTTTTCTATTGCGCCACTGAAACGGCAGACCATAGCCGATAAGGTGTATTCTTCTTCCATAGTCCGAGCGGCATTGGCAGCAAGCTTGTTCCTGAATTCAGGCTGCCCGCCTATTTTCTTCAATGTGTCAGCCAAGCTCTCAGAACAACCTTCATCATAAATCAAGCCGTTCTTCCCTTCTTCTAGTGCAGCGAACTCCGGCATGTGGTTGTCCCGGTTGTTGTGAGTTATCACGGGTAACCCATAGGCAAACGCATGCAAAAGACTCAACCCTATCGCCCCAGGGTAAACGAAACAAAATGCGCTGAGAAACCATGGCGCGAGCTTGTATTCATCATAACATGCCCCAACCCATTTTACTCTTTCGGCAATACCAATCTTCTCAGCTTCACTACTCAGCTCCTCTGCCCGGCTGCCTTGGCCGATTATCACAAGAATCCAAGAACTTTCAGTTTGCAGAACCGATTTCAAGGCCTTGAACAACAAATCAAGACAAGCCTTTTCCTCGATTCTACCGCAAAAAAGGGCAACCCTGGAATCCCACAAGCCATGTTCGTCTCTAAAGGCATCAAGCTCGTCCCGCGACCAAGCCGCAATAGCCCTTTTGACATGGCCAGTATCGATTGTGTTGTTGGCGGCAAAAAGATGACACGAGTCAAGCCCGAGCCGCTGATACTCAAGGCGTTCTTTGTCGGTATATAATACAATTGTATCCGCAAACTGCATTATTTTCCGACGAATACGGTCCATCCACTCAGGAGTACCAGCAGTATGGCCGTGTCCCCACCAAATGACACCCATCTTGCGGCATTTAGCTCGAATCCAAAGCGGATAGTTGCTTAGAAATCTCGGGTTTCCATTAAGAACCAGTACGTCACCGGACCCATATTCTTCGGGTATACGCAGTCCCTTCTGCCAGAATAAGCGTCCTTTCAACAGTGATTTTGTCTCATGCATGCTCCTGACGCTATACTCCGCAACCGCGGATACCGTTCCGGGAGAACCGGGAGAATGTTCGCTGCAAAGTACCTCAATGGGTGCCGGATGAAACAAAGCCAGATCACGAAAAAAACCCACACGGTAATTTGGCACTGTGGGTTGCACAAAAATCACACGGGGTGCATCAACAGATCTGCAATCCAGTTTAGACATGAAATCATCTCCCAACAACATGGAAATTCGTTTGTATCTTGTACAGTGCTTTCATACTATGGTTCCCTAAATAAGATTATTAAACAACAAAAAGGAGATAAAAATTATGGATAAAGAAGGGAAGGAAGGTTGTCCCAGAGTCGAGGTTATGGATGAATGCATAACCAAGAAGCTTGTAATAAGTGGAAACGAGTCAGGAGACGAGGATGAAATCGTAAGTTCGCTCAAACATCCTGAAGGCTTGCTTCTGCAATCTAAGCAGAGCGTTGAGATTTGCGTTGACAAGAATCTCAAATCCGGAGAGGACGGAGATTCTCTAATCGTATCAAGAGGAAAAGTTGATAACAGGGACAACAACAGCGCATACAGAAAATTGTTTGAAATTCAAAGTTGTGGCAATAACATTGCCACCAGTGTAACCAGGGTAACTTTAAATGGCCTTGAGGACTGGGATGAGAAACGCGACTACGAACCTCAGTTCCAGCTTGTAATGGATGCAGAGGGAAAGATCTACAAAAAACGATGGTCATGACGATTCACCAACCTGTCCTTATTCGCCAGGCGTGAAATAGAAGGCTCAAATTAGCGAGTTTTCGTTAAGATCTTGTTTTTTCAACAGCGCAGTAGTCGTCATATGAAAAAATCATTGCTTTATTGTCTTTCGTTGCCTGCTCGACTTGGGGAAACCCCGCTCTTCAAAAATGCCTTTCACGCGTTGCTTACACATCCACTGAATCGCGGGCGTCGCATGGCTGCCCTGAGAGACTATTTTGGATGGCAGATTGGGGCACGTGTGGCTCCCGGACGAATCGTCTTCGAATGGTTGAATGGCTCAAAAGTGATTGTTGGACCGCACGATTATGGCTTTACCGGTAACGTGTATTTCGGACTCCACGACTTTCGGGAGATGTCCTATCTTCTGCACGTTTTGAGAGAAGGCGACACGTTCGTCGATATTGGTGCAAACATCGGCTCTTATACCATACTGGCCTGTGCGGCCAGAGGAGCTTGGGGATACAGCTTTGAACCCATCCCTTCAACATTCGAACGCCTTGACGAAAACCTACGGATCAACAAATTGTACGCCCGTGTACAGGCATTCAATCTGGGTCTGTCGGACAGCGAGGACCATCTCGAGTTTACGACGAATCAGGATTGCACGAACCATGTGACGGTAGACGGAGACAGCGGAGCAAACACAATGCAAGTCAAGGTTCGTGCCCTGGACTCTCTAATGCATGGAATTAACCCTACAGCGATGAAGTTGGATGTCGAAGGGTTTGAGTATCGCGTTCTTAAGGGTGCCGAAGCCACGTTGAAAAATCAGAGCTTGCACTCTGTAATTATGGAAATGAACGCCGCCGGCTGCCGCTACGGGTTCTCGGACAACGAGACTATGAAAATCATGTTCGACCATGGGTTCAAAATGTACAACTACGAGCCGTTCTCGAAACAACTCGAATCGACGGAACCCTTGCGAAGGGGAGGACAGAACGTCCTTTTCATACGAAACGAGTCATTCGTCAGAGAACTGCTAATCAAAGCCCCCCGAGTCAACGTAAACGGCAGGCTTTTATGATTCCGTCTATAGCGGATCCAAAGCCCCAACTCGCCCGCTTTTCAAGCTCAAGGCAACACGAGCTGCGTTTCAATCAAACCTCAGCCCAAAAGCGTGAAGCATACCGGCGGCGTGTTTAACGGCTCGGTAAAGACTGCCGGAGACGCTGTATCGAGGTGCTGCAGCCTGGCACTCGGCCCACCCGCAACGCAAAGGCATTGTCATGTGAACTCGTCGCAGGAGTGCTGTAAGAAATGCGGGGCAAGAAGCCAGGCTCCACGCCAATTACTTCACAATGGCATTAAGAAAACGTTTAGGCCACCCCCGCGAAGAGTAGAATGCAAGCGCTCTGCGGTAAACTGCTTCCGGCACACAAGCTGCAGCAAAAATAGCAGGCCAGAGCAAAGCGGGATTAAGAACCTCATGTTCAGTTAAAAGTTTCCTCGCATTCCTGAAGGACTTGACTCGACCGTTATGGCTCATATCACTTCTAACATACATCAACGGGACAATAAACAGCATTCGTCTGATCGCTGGTTCCTTGATGCTGCTATAACGCAAATCCCGCCGCACCCATGGTAGCTTAAAGAATGCCTGAATGCCGTTAATCGACCTTTCAACAGGTCTTAGCGAGGCGCCTTCGCTTGGCTGTCCACTGAACAATCTATAGATAAACAGTATTTCGCGGATATAGCCGACTTTTCCTTGCGAAGCCAATCCCAGCGTGAAGAACACGTCGTCCTGCAAATTCTCGAAGTATTTCATCTTTGCAGCCGGCTCTTTACGGCACACACCTGCTGACTTGTGGTTTCGCGGGTGGGATCGGTTTAGAAGAAGGGCAAGCGCAAATTCGTGACCATCAACAAGAGTTCGTTTGCCAAAGAAATTGTCGTCAAAGACTTGTTTCTCGGGCCGTCCGTCTGAATACACGACTTTGTGTGCGGGAAAAACAAGCATGCAATCTTCGTGCTCATCCATGAAATTGACGGCTTCTTCAAGAAAAGTCGGTTCAATTAGGTCGTCATCGTCGAGCTTGAATATTAGCGGCGCCTGCGCCTGCCGCATACAAAAAGTCCAGTTGGCATGCATGCCGGACGGATTATGCCGAAAGTACCGGACTCTTTTGTCTTTATATTCGTCAACTATCTCCCGAATCTCATCACTCTGATAACCGTTGTCATCAGATACAACTATCTCAAAGTCCTGCAGCGTGCTACTGATGACCGAGTTAAAGGCTTCCCGAAACAACTCCGGACGCTTGTACGTCGGTATACACACACTGATTTTGGGTCTTGGTTCCAAAAACCTGCCTCCTAATCTGTATGAAAGATCCGTGCCGACTTGTAACTGAGCCTGGATTTCAATAAAGTAACCTTGACTTAAGTTAGATCGCGAAACAACCTTATACGTATGAGATACTAATGTCGATTTCATTTCTTTCCAGCAAAAATATTTGTAAGAGTTGTATCCACTATGCTCCGAAGAATGTATAGAAGCATGCAAGAAACACCAACCGGGTACCGCGTGTTGGCTGGTATAGGGCTCCATTTCCGGGATCTTCTGTACTGCCTGAAACATTGCCGCACCATGTATTCCAACCACACGGAATCCGAGCAACTTTTGTTATGCAATTCGTACCCAAAGAGCGGAACTCACCTTCTTTTTCAGGTTTTGTCTTCGATTCCAGGCTATACCCCATGGGACGAGATCATCTCCGTGCAGTCGCCGACAGGCATCATGAACACGCCTTTTCATATCTGGATGAAATACGGCTGCGCTCCGTCGGGTAGCATAGTGCGCTCACATCTGATGCATGAACCAGAGATCTTGCGAATCCTCGATTCAAGAGATTGTTCAAAATTCTTTATCTATAGGGACCCTAGAGATGTGGCGGTGTCTCTGACAAACTGGCTTATGAGACCCGGGCTTTCTTTCTTCCTGGGCCCCATATACCGAAACTTTCTCCAGTCCGATGAACAACGCCTGATGACATCAATTGAAGGCCTTCCGGTCGGGACGCCTTTTGGTTCTAACGTGTCGCAGCCCCCAATTGCCCAGGATTTCAGGCGATGGGTGGGCTGGTTGCATGACCCAGAAACTCTAGCCATTAAATTCGAAGACCTCGTCGGCCATCGTGGCGGAGGAGACGAAGATGTGAGGTTCAACACAATAACCCGAATTCTGGACCATGCAGGGGTAACCATGACAGCCGATCAGATCAGCAAGACATTCTCGTCAAAATCTCTGCAAACCGAAAAGACTCAAACCTTTCATAAGGGTAAGATCGGATCCTGGCGCACACACTTTAACGACAGACACAAAGAAGCGTTTAAACGCGTCGCTGGTGATCTGCTGATTGAACTCGGCTACGAACAGGGTCTGGATTGGTAATTACACGCTCTGCAAGAGTCAACTGTAATCTCTAATAGGCAAACAAAGAATCACGTACGAAGGATTGATAAAAAATAGACTGTCAATTCTTCACAAAACAAGAAGCGATCAGCTATGCTTCACCTATTCCTTCTCTCCAACTGTATCCTTATTTAAACTCAGTTCAGTTTCGATTTGTTTGTCCAGAACACCCAAACGCTTAAAACAATCAACACAATAATCCACGAATAGAATGTAATATAAAAATGAATTCGACTGGGATCGTACGTTAACCGGACTTCCTGAACTCCGCCTGGATTCACTTGAACTCCGCAATGTAAAGCGTTAACCCTTTGAACATTCTTTCGTTCGCCATTAACTGTGACTCGCCAGTTGGGGTCGTAAGCTGCTTTCAGTACCAACCATCCCGGCGAGTCCGCTTTTGCTTTCATTCTGTATGTATGCCCATCGAATCCCAAAAGATCGATCTTCCCCGTTCCTTCTTCCTCAACATTCGGGATATTTACACCTACAATAGAATCATAAATGTCAAAACCGGGAGCGGCCACCCTGTCGTACATACTGTTGATATCCTCTACTT
>CAYTRK010000011.1:0-20213 GCA_964440205.1 uncultured Victivallaceae bacterium | reverse complement strand
ATGTTCTCATTGCTCGGTTTGCGGGAATTATTATTTTCCCCGGACCCGTTCGCCGAGTCTTCCGCGTCTTCCTTACGCTTCCTCGGCCGACGCCTGTTTGGGCCGCGCGCCCCGTTTCTCTGGCGAGTGCCTTTGTTTCTTTTATCGTTATTGTTGTTGCTGTTGTTGTTGTTGCTGCTGTTGCCGTTATTTGGACCCATGTTTCTGCCTCCGAATACTTTTCAAGATCCTCTCTGTCTGCTCTCGAAGCACTTCTCTTCCTCCCTCGTTTCTTATCACATAATCCGATCTGACTGCCTTTTCCTCGACGTTCATCTGCGCATCTATTCGTCTTGCCGCATCCTGGCGACCCAGACCTCTCTCCAACAGGCGCCGAATTTGTGTATTCCTGTCCGTCGCCACGCAAATCACGGCATCCCAGCCACAACCAGCCTGAGCCTCGTACAGAAGCGGCACAATTGCAACTGCGCCCTCGGGCTGTCCGCAGGACTTTTCCACTTCCTGCAACCATGAACCGATAGCGTCGATAACCGCAGGATGCACAATGCGGTTCAGTCTGATCCGATCCCGTGAGGAGGAAAAAATTGCCTCCGCAAGTTTTTCCCGGTCAATCTTCCCGTCATCTGTGGTTACTTCCCTGCCAAAAGCCGATATAACTCGCGTATACACATCGGTACCCGGCTGCATGAGTTCGCGGGCAATATCATCAGCCTCGCATACAGACATTCCGAGATCTCTCAGCATAGCCCCCGCGAGGCTCTTGCCGCACGCTATTCCGCCGGTAACTGCAATCTTTAACATTGAACTCGGATAAGAACCTCAAAGTAATTGACTCGTTCAGAAATGGGTATTAAAGGATCTCTGGAAATTCTTGATTCGTACATTTAGCTTGCACGTATTGCATAAATTTAGTCTTGAGCAGCACAAGTGTCAACAGCAAAGGACCATTTTTGGAAGTTTTTCCATGTTCCCGGAACACCCTACAACAACTGACCCTGTTCGAGTTCGCCGGCAATACTTCCGAATTCCCATTTACGGCAGAAATCTATCACTGGCCGTTTGTCCACGTCCATTATCTCCATCTCTTCAAGGCTGAACGGGCATTCCAGATCCGTCTTCAACCTGACCATCTCAAGGTTCTTCAAAACCAGGTCCCTGTTTCCCTCAATCCTGGCCAGGGCTTTGTCCTTCTCCCCCTCGCAGTTTTCGGCAAGTATGCGCCGCAACGGCCCGTGTTCGTTCAGAATCCTTGCTGCAGTCTTCTTTCCTATTCCTTCCACCCCCGGAATGTTGTCAGAAGCATCGCCGACCAGAGCCAGCCAGTCAGGCACCATCTCCGGTTCTACTCCTGTTTTGGCTCTGACCCCTTCGACATCCAGAACCGCTTCTTTGCCTGCCACCGGTATAACCTTCACGGCCTCGCTCACAAGCTGATACATGTCTTTGTCACCGGTAGCAATAAGTATTTCATCCACATCATCGCGGTATTTCATCACGATCGATGCTATTACATCATCGGCTTCTTCCCTCTCCAGCCTCGCCCATGGCAACCGAGCCGCGTCCAGATACTCCTCGGCAACGGGCTTCTGGGCCTTAAGAGCCTCTGGCATCCCAGGCCGCTGAGCCTTGTATTCCGCATGAAGCTCAAGGCGACGCTCCGGAATGCCTCCGTCAAAAATCACCGTTTCGTGCGACGGCCGCCACTTTGCTTCCAGTTGGCGAAGCATCCGGACAAAGCCGAATACTGCGTTGCTCGGGCGGCCATCAGAAGTCGAAAGATTCCGTATGGCAAAAAAGGCCCGGTACATAACGGCCGTACCGTCGATCAAAAGCAATCTTCGTGAAGGCATTAAAGAAATCTCGCAGCAATGCGCATTAAACCGTGGCAGGGCAACTTACTCCCCGGACGAATCTCCCTGCTCTCCCGCCATACTTTGTTCTATTATGCTGTCGTCGGCAGCCGTCAGAGGTTTACCCGCCGGATCAACCAGTTTGGCCGTAACAAAAATCAGCAGGTTCCGCTTGTCGCTTCTGTCATACTTGCTCCTGAACAGACGTCCGACCAGTGGTATGTCCCCCAGTACCGGAATCTTGTCATCAACACTATCCCGGTTTTCGGTCATCATTCCGCCCATTACAACCGTGGCGCCATTGTATATTGACAACCGCGTGGCAACTGTCCTGGTATGGAAGAAAGGCTGTTCCATATTAAGCGTCACCTCATTACCCTGGCCGTCAATAAAACTGCTTCCATAGTTTCGCCAAGTCGGTTCAGTCACGACCTCCGGTGTCATGGTCAGGTCGATTATCTGTCCGTCCTCGCTTACTTCAGGGGTCACCCCGAGTATTACTCCGACTTCGCGTGTTTCAAAAGCGCTCGGCTCCACAATGCCTCCGATAACCACCTCAACTTCACCATCCCCCGCAACCACGGGAGTCACCGTGAAATCGGTCGGATAAATATATTCAGTAACAACCTTAATTTCCGCAGCATGCCCCGCCTGCGTAGTCACTTTCGGCGCCGAAAGCATGTCCGCATAACCGCGCTGCTCCATCGCATGAAGAATAAACTCAAGCTCCGGATTAGTAAGGACGCCGGCAACGGTCAGCAGACTGTCCGACACCGCCGCGCCCCCAAGACCCTCTGACACGAACCGGTTTGCCCGGGTAAACCCGCTTCCCCCGGCGCCTATCTGTGCCTTGTCATTAGCTCTGGCTATCAGCCGCTCCTGACTGGATGGGTGAAGACTCGATCCGCTGTTCGGATTTGTAGCGATTTCCCAGTTGTCCGTCAACAGCCATTCAAACCCAAGCGAATTAAGATCCCCTCTTCTGACCTCGACGAATCTTGCTTCTATCTCAATCTGGTAAGGCACCACATTGATTACCGCGAGAATCTGTTCGAGAATAGCAAGGTTTCTCGCAGTATTACCCACTATAAGCCTTCCGATCGACCCGACATACTTTATAGAGGATCCATCCGGCCATTCAACGCCCATTTCCGCGAAACCTTCTTTCCAGCCGCCTTCCTCCTGGTCACCGCCGCCGCCAGCACCGCCGCCAGCGAAGCCAGCGAAACCGCCACCTCCACCGCCGCCACCACCACCGCCTACAAGTTCTCCTTTGATCGTGGCTATTTTCTGTTGTGCGCTCGGCAGGACGCTATACCATCTGACGATTATGTCCCCTCTCGGTGTATCCGACGGCACGAGTTTGACTATGTTCTCCTCAACCTCGACTCGAAGATCGGCCACATCGGCCACGAGGTCAAGCGCTCGCCACAATGAAATATAACGGGCATTGAAGGTGATGAGGTCAATACCTTCCGCTCCCGAGCCTTCAGCTGGCGCCGCCCCAGGCGCTTCCTCGCTGAGGAGACCGAAGTCACCGGCATCTTCCTGCTTCGGCTGCTCTTGACTGCCTGCGCGACCCTTGCCAAGCTGCAGGATAATGTTCACGCCCTTGTGCTCGTCATCACTCCTGTCATACTCAATGCTCGCTTCCGACAGAAAATCGACAACATCATTAATGTTGGCCTGCCTGAAGGTGATTTCAGGGATTTCAATTTCCTCCATCTTTTTGATCAGCTTTGTTCTGGCGGACACCGTCGGCTCCGGCTCACGCCGTGTGCGCTCTCCTGGCTTTCCAATACCCTTCGGGCTGACTTCGGCATAGTCCCTGGGGTTCCATGTCTCTATAAGCCTGGACATCATATCATCCCGGGTGGTTTCCCTCTCCATTGTCGCTCTGTCCTCCCGCTCGCGCGCAACTTTTGCCAGCAGGCGTATAGCCTCCGTATTATCTGGGGTTTTATCCAGAACCTGCTCAAACTCATATTCTGCTTTGCTGTACTCGCCTGCTGCAAGGTAGCGCCTGCCCACCCGCAAACCATTGCTTATATCCTGTTCCTTCTGCCGGAACTCCTTTGACTCCAGATAGTCGGCTGGACGCGATTCGTCAATCTTGTCTTCCGCTTTCTCAATAAGACGTTTCAGCTCCCTGATAAGCTTGGCCGCCTTCTCATGGCCGCGGTTTGCAGCCTTCTGGGCGCTGGCCCTGGCCTTCTCGTATTCCTCCTGAACTTTGAACAGCTGGGCCTCCTGATAGTAGGTATTCCTTAAACCTTCGCGCGCTCTCTGCCGAACCCATTCTGTTTCGGGTCGCCGGGGGATCCTCTTATCAAGCGCTGCTCTGAACAGCTTGACAGCCTCTTCAAAATTGTTCCGCCCCAGTGCCGCCTCGCCAGCAAGCATACTCTCCCTGGAATAACGCTCAAGAGCAACGCGGCGAAGTTCTTCCTCGGTCATAACATTGGCCAGTTCCGGCGAAAGCTTCTGCTCGGACCTCGGCGCCGGCTTCACTGCCCCGCGCTCTTCTTCCTTCTCCTCCGGTTCCACTGCCCGTGGTTCTTCTTCCTTCTCCGCAGCTTGATCCCGTTCATCCTGAAGGATCTCTTTTTCTATTGAAGCCGCCGCCTCCTCTACCTTGCGGGCAGTCTCCTGCATCCGTTCCTCTTCGGAAAGGGCCTTCAGCTCTGCCTCCCCTGTAGATTCAGCCGGTTCAGCCTCTTCGCTTTCGGCTATTTCGGTTTCAACAGTTTCTTCTTCCTGCTCTTCAGCTTGCGGCTCTTCTTCCGCGATCTCTGGCTCTTCGGATTCTTCTTCCTTCTCCGGGGTTTCCCCGAGCAAAGCTCCCAGACCGAGATCCTCTTCTACGTCCTTTTCGGCAGCAGTTTCTTCTGCATCAGGTTGCTCTTCGTCTCCAACCCCTTGCGTGGACTCTTCTTTTTCTTCAGGTTCTTCGGTCTCTTCGGTTGTTCCGCCCAACAAATCGTCCATGCTCATTTCTTCATCGGCGGCCTCGGCTTGGTCCCCTTCTTCTTCAGCTTCCTCGGTTTCTGCCGCTCCCAGCAAGTCGCCGAGTCCAAGGTCTTCATCCTCGTCCGCCGCGACTTCAGTGTCTTCCGTTTCCTCGGTCTCGTCCTGTCCTCCGGCTTCCGAGTCCCCTTCACCGGTTTCGCCAAAACCTCCAAACAATCCCTCCAGTGTAGTTTCTTCGGCTTCTTCGGCTTCGACCACAGGTTCGGCAGCAGGCGCTTCTGCAGAAGGCGTTTCCGCCTCTTCGTCCGCTTCTTCCTCGT
The DNA here is from genome assembly GCA_964440205.1 of uncultured Victivallaceae bacterium. Taxonomy (GTDB): domain Bacteria; phylum Verrucomicrobiota; class Kiritimatiellia; order UBA8416; family CAYSRM01; genus CAYSRM01. The sequence goes on along the minus strand of CAYTRK010000011.1, from coordinate 15,073 downwards.
CTCCGGATCCTTCCAGAAGCCCGCCCAGGTCTTCTTCGTCCTCACCGGCATCGGTCGATTCACCGGTTTCATCGGCATCTTCAGAGTCGTCGGTTTCAAGTCCGCCAAGAAGGGAATCAATATCCTCCTCTTCATCCTCGCCGGTATTTTCCGAGCCGCCCGAGTCACCGGAATCCTCTTCCGAACTCAGGATGTCGTCTATCAGCATCTCTTCGCTTGCCACCGCACTGTCTTCATCCTCCTGAGCTGAAGACACGCAGACTCTGCAAAAAGCTGTTAATGCGAGAATGCACAAAAGCGCTATACCTGTTTTTCTTAGTATCATTTTATCAGTCCCCCAAAATTTGCCATTTCAAGATCCGCAAGACAGCTTCTGATCCCGCTAAACCCGGTGGCCAATGTGCCTACTTCTCGGGTTCTGGCTTCGAAGCGCGGCGAGGAGCCTTTTTGATTTTGATTTCCTCCCCGGTGCGAAGCTTCTTAATTAATAAGATTCTCTCTTCCGTGTCAATATTTAATACTTGATATTCTATCCCCTTGAGGACAAACTGGTCCCCTTCCCTGACACGAAACTCTTTATCTTCCCGATGAAAGTTGCAAATCGCCGAATATTTTCTGAATATCCGTTCCTGATCCTTAACGAGTGTCACATTTTCACCATTTGTCGATAGCGTAAGCTCGGAGACATCCTTTTTAACCTTCTGGCCCAAGGACCTTTTGAAAACCATATTGGTCTTGGCTTTATAGTCCGAAACAACAAAAACCTCATCCTTGCCGCCAAATCTGACTGTGATCTTATCGCCAAGTTTGACAAAGTACGTCTGGTCCAAAGTCGCTGAATTAATCCCGAACTGGCGCGAACCGTCCGGCATACGTGCCCTGCTGAAAAACTCAAGCGGAAACCTTTCGGCATCAAGCCTGACCAGCCACAAATCTTTCTCAGGTGGAGGAAAATCTTCCGGGTCATTCGGATCTGTCCCCGCCCTGAACTCCTCCAGATTCCTGTACCCATCCTCATCGGTGTCAGCCATAGCATCCGACGGATCGTTGGGATCCAGCCCATGCTTGCGTTCCCACTCATCATTCATGCCGTCTTTATCCCAGTCATCGCGTTCACCCCGGGGTTTAGGCTGCACATGATCGCAAAACGTGCAGACACGGGCGTCAAACGGGATCGGCATTTTGCAGTCAACACACCAGACCCGCGTTTCAGGTATGGTCAGCGAATTCGTCCATCCCTTGTAGTTAAGTGTATGCGGCCTCTCCAATGTTTTCATAGCCTCGCGATACGGGCTTACATCAATCTTCGAAGCATGCTGGTACTCCGGCTTAAGATCTGCAAGTTCTCTCTCAAGGTTCTGACGCATCGACTTTGCGCCGCCAACAAGCATGACCAGGTACAAAAGCGAACCGAGCAGCAAGACTAAAACAGCCGCCGCCAGAATGCGGTCATAATACGCCTTGACCCATTCCATTATTCTAGCTGTATTAAGCTTCAATGTCGGTTTCCTCCGCAAATTTGTAGACATCCAGCTCAAGCCGGATACTCATAGGCTTTTCCATCTGCTCTCCGCTGACCATTCTGTCTTCCCTGAGAGGATGTTCCCCGGCATCTTTCTCCCTTTCAGCAATTTCCCCCGGATGCTTCACATCCCCTTTCTGCTTTTCTATGGAAATAAACTGGACAATAGCAAATAAATCGTGATCGGTAAGACTATTAAGAACCTTAAGCAATGCTTCTTCTTTAGCGTCGAACACCATCACAAAACGGTACTTTCCGTAAAAGCTGTCTTCCGACACAAGTCCCGCATCAGGGTTTTTCATTCTTGTCGCTCCTCGCGTGCGGGAACCAGCACCACTCGTAGTCTGCTGGCCCAGACCTTCGAAGACCTCCCGGTCGATACTGCCCAGCTTCGTGACTCCCGATTCGCTCAAAATCGTGGCAAGCTCTTCAATTATCAAAAGCTGTTCGGTCAGACGGGGCACTTCGGCGGGACGCGGCGTCCTCATGTCTTCGGCCAGATATCTTTCGAACCCGATCGACAGGGTTTTATTATTCGAAAACAGGGCATTAATCTCTTTGTGTTTCTTCTGGAGGGTCAGAATAAACACCGACGGACTTCTTTCATCGCCCGTTTCAACCTGCCGTTCACGCAGATCTGTCATAATTCTTCTGAACCACTCTCTGGCGATTGCCACATTCTCGCGCTCAATGTTTACGTTCTCTGCCGAGGGGAACGGCTCTTTTTCATAATACTTATGCAGCTGTTTTTTCTTCTTGGTAACCCTGGCTTCTTCCCTGCGAAACTCCCGTATGCCTTTGAACAGCAGAACTCCCGATACGACAAACATAACGGCAAGGACGGCTGCCAGAGATATGAAAACTATTTTTTTTCGCGTCATTACTGCTTTCTTACCTTAACTGGATCCGTTCGGCCAGTTCGGCCTCGATAGTGAATTCCTTAACCCCGGGTAGCTCTGCAAGCGGCATCTGTGTAATGCGGACTTTGTCGGTAAAAACTCCGTGCGCCTTAAGCCGGTCCCTGTAAACTTCCATCGCGGGGGATTTTGATCTTTCCGTAACCAGTTCGATTTTGTCCTGGAAACCAGCCGCCTTTATAGTGATGTGTGTTATCTCTTTTCTATTATCAGTGGTCACCGGATCCATCTCACGAATCCACATTCCCTCGAATATTGAGTTCTGTACGGCGGAGATTATATCAAGCCACCGGGCTTTCGTCGAAACCAGGGAAGTCAGTTTCCCGATTTCATATTCAACCTTTTTTCGTTCATCAAGAACCCTGTTGAGCGTTTCATGGGTTTCTTCCAGCCCGCCGATCTTACTGTCCACTGTCTCTGAAAGCTTTGTCAGCATCTTCTGCGTCTGATGAAAATATACCCACCAGCAGAGCATGATCAGGACCACGCCCGCTGCAGAAAGAATGAAAAACGGCTGACGTCTTCTCATGGTCTTCTTTGCCACGAGAGTCGGAGGCATCAGGTTGATTTCAATCGGGCAACTAAGAACGCCTCGAAGTGCCAGACCAGTGACCTCCCCCAGCGTATGCATATCATTCTGTACCTGCTCAGTGGAGAATGCTTCGCTCACAGGAACCATTGCAAAGGGGTTGACAAAATCAACTTCAGCGTCCAGCTTCTCCCGAAAAAAAGTATCCAGGTGGGGAATAATCGAGCTGCCACCCGCGAGCAACACCAGCGCCGGAGGGGACCCCCTCTGCTGACTCCGATAGAAATTAATCGACCTGTTGACCTCCGCATGCAGACGGGTGATAACATTTCTGACTATTTTGGAGACCTTCTCGCCGACTTCGCTGTCCGGTCCGGAGTATACGCCTCCGAAGGCAACAAATCCGTGCTCCATTTTGAGATCTTCGGCTTCCGCATATGATACTTCGAATTCCTTCGCAATCTCTTTAGTGAGGGAGTTTCCCGCAACCGGAATACTCCTGCTGAAAATCCGGCTGCCCTCAATAAAAATCAGATTGGATGATTTTGCTCCTATGTCCAGAAGCAATGTGCACCCCTGCAAGTCCGGGTGGTTGTAACGCACGGCGTTATAAAGAGCCATCGGAGCTACATCAACGATTTCCGGCTCCATGCCCGCTTCAACAAGACAGTCTGTTATGTTTCTGATGTTCTCAATCTTGACGGCGACCAGCATAACATTCTGCTCGCCTTCTTCTCCTTCAATAAGCTGGTAGTCCCACACGACCTCTTCTATCGGGAAAGGCACGTTCTGCTCAGCCTCGTAGCGCACAATCTGCAGCACCTTGTCGGAGGTGACCGGTGGAAGCTTCACAAAGCGGGGAAAAACGGCCTGACCGGATACGCTAAGATAGGTTGTTCCCTCCCGAATACCGTGCTCCTGCATGACATTGCGAAGGGTTTTTCTGATATTCGAGGAGAGGTCCCCATCTTTCGCGGCGTCAGCTCCGTAGTAACCGATTCCGTAATTCAGAAGTTCCGGACCTCCCGAGCCCACCGCAAATTCTGCTACTACAAGTTTGCTTGCACCGATATCAACGGCAACGATGTTTTTCTTTCCGAACATATTTTCCTGATGCAACAGATGAGACGGCAGTCGCCTTCTGCGGCTTACTCCTTGATATATTCGTAATCCTCGATGTTAACGTACTTGAATGGCGAACTCGCCCTGTCGAACAGATACCCGCCTCTTTCAGTCACAACCTTACTTTTGAGAACCTGTTTATTCTTCCACCAGTCGACCGGCAGTTTATTGTCTTCGGACTCGGAAACATAAGCAATCAGCTTGCCTTTATACCTGATTTCCACCGCAATGGCGACGAGTTCGCCGTACCGCAGTACAGCCCGCGGCCTCAGGTATACTGTGCTCACGTGGTCCCGGCCCTCCTGGATATCGGCGTAGGTCACGTTTTCCTCATAAAAACTGTAAACGGCGCGCCCCTCGACTTCCTTTCTACTCATGGCGTAATACTGGAATATGAGCGTATCAATCCACTCGGGAGCCGTGTCGTAAGTTGTTTTGATCTCGACCCACTCCATGGGACGTTTAACGCTGCCGCGCAAGTTGGTATCATAACGCGGGGTTTTTACTTTCGCCCGGCGACCCAGACCTTCCAGATCTTTTATCTGCAGTATTCCGGGGTTCTCTCCGGTTTCAGCTCCGGGATACACAGGCCGACCCTGCCCGAAAGACCTGAACGTCAGACTCGAAAGAAGCGCCAGTACACTTAATACAGATACAAAATATTTCATGGCAGCAGATCCCTCCTTTGAGTGGGGTTGCAATATACACTCCGGTTTACTAAAAAATCAAACGAAAAACAAACATCAGCAATTTGCGCTATCTTTGCCAGCCATGGAACAACGCCTGCTACGGGCTACAGACATGCAGGTTAATAAAAGTCAAATCGCCCCGGCAACCGCCTTACCAGTTGCCCGAGCACGCATCCGTTGTATCCTTCCATGTCAGTTGCTCGACATGACCATCAATAAACACGGCATTCCCGTTCCCGCTGTGATAGATGCCTACGGACTCCACAGGATAAGCGCCGCCGCCGCTTCCGGCTCCATTTAACTGACCGTCGTACGCCCATTTGTTATTATCCAGAAAATTTCGGTCTGCTATTGTGTTTCCGCCCAGGGCATTTGTTATGCCGGCATCAGCGAAGAGCACAAACTTGCTGATCGCGGTATTCTTGATGTTTTTGCTGGATGCCTGAGTATTCATTACATAAGAGCGGACTATCTCATTGCCTGAGTTAATAGGGTTTCCTGTAGGATCACTGTACACAATTCGCTCAAAAGCGGGACAGAAATAGATTTTAAGGCTTTTACCGGTATATCCCCACAATGTCCCCCTCTTTATGATATCAACCCCGACATCCCCCCACCACGGCGACTGGCCAACCGGACTGGGGTGGCTGTGGTGCACACCAGTAGGAAAATTCGTCCATGATATCCACCCTATGGAACCGGTCTCATACCAGTCAACGTGTCGATTGTCCCTCCAGTTACTCGTACCGTTTCTACTCGTGGGCAGGCTGCCGCCATGGTCATAGGCATAGCTCGTGGCCGCCACCTGAAGCTGCTTGAGATTGTTCTTGCATTGAACATTTCTAGCTTTCTCACGCAAATTGCCAAGAACGGGAAAAATCATCCCGACAAGAACCGCTATAATAATGATAACTATAAGAAGCTCAAGCAACGTAAACCCTCGAGATGTTCGGATTGTCCCTGCTCCCGTCGAGCTACATTTCATGCATGTCATAATTTACTCCATTGAAAGAAGACTCTCAGTCTCCCCTAACTTCCCTTGCAACATATAACCTTAAATAATATAATATACAATAAAAAAGATCAGCAATTCGCATTTTGGGAGTCCCCCACGACCTTGTGTCAAAAGACGGTTATTCGGCTCCTTAAAAATTTTGGGTTTGTGATTGACGAATCTGGTAATATCAGTTATATTTCAAATAGTGTTGAAGTCGGGCTGGGTATATTCGGCCTGGCATCGAAGCAAATACAGAGCTTGCGCACTTTTTGACGGAGGAAAAAATGAACACGAAAAAACACGATATGCTCAGGAAGACACTGCTACTTGTTTCGGTTTTTATAATTACAGCGGGTACTTCATACGCAAACATTACCAACCAGATACCTTACACAGAGGATTTTGAAAGCGTGGCATCGGGCAGCGCTCTCGTCGGAACACGGGGGTGGTATGGAGGCTCCAACACCTATGCAATCGTAACGAACATTGATTATAGTGCTTTATATTCCAATTACCCGCTGCCGGGCAGCACACATTCCAACGTTATGCAGCTACAGACCGAAGGGACAACCATTACTAATCAGCTCGAGGATTATAAGAATGAAAACAATGTCAGCCACACAACCAACATCTGGTTTGACAGTGTAATCCAGTTCACCCACTGGGCGGAAGATTATTATCCGGAGTCAATAACCAGCAATAACCAGGCACAGTGCGCGTTCTTCGTGAATACCAACAATCACCTCGTTCTCTACCATTACGATTTTGTTGGAACTTCAAACACTTTTTCAGAAATCTCCTCAACCTCAATAACTAATGGCCAGTATTCTCGAATCACCATTGTAATGGACTATCTTTCAGACGCAATAATACCAGGCACTCTGATAAATCACGCATATTATAAAGTATATATTGATGATGATCCAGTCACAAACACCGCAGCATACCAAAGCCCGAGCGCATCAAGCGGCATGACTGGAACATGGTTTATGTGCGCTAACGATGGTGTTGCCACTAAATACATAACGGAGATGACGTTCTCCGGCAATGGAGTGTTCGACGATATGGTCGTAACAACTAACGACCCGTACTCTGGTCCGCCGCCTGTAACCTATACAATCTCTACCGAGATGAACGACCCGGCCCGCGGCAATATAAGCCCGGCAAGTGATACAGTAACCGAAGGCTCCGACAGCACAGATTTTTCAATTACAGCAAGTAACGGTTATTATGTGGCTCAGCTTCTGACGAACTCCGTGCAGGTTTTCACAAACAGCAATACGTCTCTGACATCAACAAACTATACCTGGCCGACCGTAATGGCGGACGGAACAGTAACCGTAAATTTTGCAACCTCACCGACATACCTGGTGACCGGAATTGTAGCCACAGGCAACGGCACAATAGATCCGATAAGCACAAACGTGGCAGCTGCCACCGATGCGTCTTTCCAGATAAATGGAAACCCAGGCTGGTACGTACAGTCTATAACAACTAACGGCACCGCAATTCCGGGCAGTCCGTTCGGGGTTGACATGACATCAACTAATTACACATGGCAGAACATAGTCGAACCCGGAACAGTATCTGTGTCTTTTGCCGAATACCATGTAGTCACAGGCCAGACTTCAGGTGTAAGCGGCAGTATTACTCCGGCGAGTAGAACCGTGGTCGATAATGCTAACGCCGACTTCAGCATCAGTGCTGACTCAGGGTCTTACATACGTGCAATACAAACAAATGCAGTCGCCATACCCGGCAGCCCGTTCGGAGTGGATTTGACATCAACTAACTTCACATGGGCGAACGTAGTGGCAGATGGAACTGTCAGCGTGCAATTCGCAGAGTGGCACGTTGTAACAGGTGTGGTGGCCACAGGAAATGGAACCATAACACCAGAAAGCAGAATTGTTGGAGATGGACAGAACGCATCCTTCAATCTTGTTGCTGCCAGCCATTACCATGTCGGACTGCTTGAAACCAACGGTACAGCCACCGGCGGCCCGTGGGACAACACCTCCACAAACGAAAACTACGTATGGAGCTCGGTTCTTGCCGACGGAACTGTCAGCGTGACTTTCGCAGAGAATGTGTGGACCAATGACACACCGGAGACATGGCTGGATACCTTCTACGGTTCCACTAACTACGACGAAGCGGCATCCAGCGATACCGACGGCGACGGACAGGCGGCGTGGGAGGAGTACCTTGCCGGTACCGATCCTACAAGCAGCAGTTCGCTGTTCAGAATCGAGAACACCTGGCATGAAAACGGAACCAACTATCTGAAGTGGGTAAGCTATCATGTCGGCGATCAGACATCCCTGCCGCCGTATAACGTTGTGTATGCGACCAATATGCTGAATGCAAACTGGACCGCCGTAACAGATACAGTTGAGCGGACAGATGGCACATATACCAATATATGGTCATGGGAAAGCATGCAGGGCGCATTCTATCGGATTGTCGCCACTAATTCTGCGGAATAGTTGCCACTAACAGAAATGCACGACAGAAACAGGGGCGGCGCTTATGCCGCCCCTGCTGCTTTCAGGAGCGCTAAGCCCCATAAACGCGGCCGCACATTGGCCGGAAATGGCCACCCGCCCGTCCGAAACAGCATTTCAATAACGAGCTTTTTCGCTGAAAATAGAAGATATTCAGCAATCCTCAATCCGGCCATTGACGCATGAGAGGACAGGCAGCAATGCCCGTCTTACCCAGTATGTCGGCCATTCCTGGCCGACTCTATTGAAACGGTGGCGCCATAATGTGTGATAAAAAATACCGAGAAATATCTGGTTTTTACGCCTCTGTTACCTTAATATAAAAGATGAAGAGAGGAGTTGCGGACTTTGCTCCTGCATGCAGCAATGCAGAAGGCACGGAATCTGCTGGACTTAGAATGCAATGAATAAAGCCAGAAACAACTGGAACCGGGCAAAGTGGGGAATTCTAGCGCTTACCTTCTCGCTGTGCGCGTATTGGCCCTTTGCTTCGCAAGCAGATCTTAATCAGGATTTCACTGAATGGACAACCACACAGAATTTTGGCAACTATGAAACCAACGGATGGCAACTTAATAATGGTTTTTCCCGAGAAGATGGACCAAAAAAATACGCTTGGTTAAATGCTGCGTCCGGTGCCAATGTTAGATCACCGCTTTCTACTAATGGAATCGGGCAGGTCATATGGCAATCAAAGCTTTTTACGGCGGGATCCGCTGGTTATGAACTCCAGACATCGGCGGACAATACCAACTGGACAACAGTTGGTAGTTATACCAATACAGATTCAGCGAACTGGACAACAACGACCAATGACTTGGCATTATACACCGACCTCTATGTCAGGTGGCGGCTTTCATCTTCAACATATCTTTTGATCGATAATATAAATATTGCACTGCCTCCATCGTACGTGGCAATAAGTAATGTAACTATAAACCCTAATCCAGCTCTCGTTGACACCGGTACCGTGGTCTCCTGCATTGCTTCCCCGGAAGCAGGCGCCAATATATTTGATGTTTCATTGTTCTACAGGACGGATACAGCAGCACCGTTTTCTGAGATATCAATGAGTTCAACCGATTCCAACCACTATGTTGCCGATTCAGCTATACCGCCGGAATCAACTCCCCACCTGACAATTCAATATTACATCGCGGCAGATTACGATGGAAGATTCATCTCATCCACAGATTACTTCCCTGATCAGGGAGCGTCAGATCCGACGTCCTTTGTTCTGAGAGCCAATTCTCCTTATACAAATATTACAGTGCGAGGTCCACATGAAACTAATCTTCACCTGGTTGATAACAATCAGTGGCAAGGTGTTTTAACCACTACTTCGCTGACAAACCCTGTCTTCTATTTTGAGAGCGGACCTGACACTTGGGGCGATGACTACCAATCGGAATCCAACCTGCCTGTTTACGGAACAGCCCAGGCGGACAGCACCAATATTACTGTCGATGGCATAGTCACAAACCACCTTGCGTTTGCATTTGATGACAATATCCAGGATTACAGTATACAGAAATGCGAGTATGTTGATTTTGACAACTGGACCGCCGGAACCACAACCTCCTACGGAACATATACCAATGGCGACGGATGGGTGATTGACGGGGGCCGCATAAACAAGAATGCCGATAACGAATGGGAAAGATCCCTGCGAGGCCGTTACGCCATACTGAAACATGGCTATACAAACCAGTTCGGACAGGAAATGCAGTATCTGCGGTCTCCTCGTATTAACGAAGGTATCGGCACTCTCTCGTTTTGGCACAGAAACTGGGAACAAGACGGGGCACCGGATGCCGGATATCTTGTCCAGAAATCAGCCACAGGATCAGGCGATTGGATAACAGTTCCTGATTCCTACACAACCAACATTATCTACGCAGGCTACCTTCGCACTGAAATTGGAATCGCCGACCGCAACGCCCATTATGTGCGCATCGTGAACACAAACGGCAGCAACAATTCTTGGCTCTGCCTTGACGAGGTTGCTGTCACTGCCCCAGGTGCAACGGTCGAGCTCATAGATCCATGGCAAAGCACAAACAGTCCTCTGCTTGGGCATTCAGTGAATATTTCGATTTCTGCAACCAATATCCAAGGTGGCGCAACAAATCTCAAAGGATATGTATGGTTTCGCCATACAAATTCGACTCCTTTTTCTTCTGTTGAGCTCACTCGAAGCAATAACACTTTTTACGGAACAATACCACCATGCCCCGAAGGCAAGGTGGAACACTACTTTGAATGTACGTACGAAGGTTTCAACGCTGGCCCGACACTCTACCCCGACGCAGGGCCATTAGACCCGAACCTGCTTATTTATACTAACCAGAGTTCCATGGGCACTGAGCGTGAAGAGAATTTCAACACATGGACAACTGGCGCAACAGGAACATATACAAACGAGGCGGGATGGACACTTTCAGATGGTATGGTTTTCAGCGGACAAGCACTGCTATACAGCACAACTGAAGATCCATTTGTAAGAACTCCACTACTTGAACACGGTGTTGGCGTAATGTACTTCGATTTACGGAACCCTAATAATTTCGATAATATCGCTCTCGTGCAAAGCTCAACGAATTCTGATTGGTCCAATCCCAGCGTATTGGCAACTGTTTCGAATATCCCAACGACTCTGAAAAGTTATAGTGTTCCTTTTGATATCTGTAAGGACGTTTACGTCAGAGTGTTGATTACAACCAATAACAATTCAACTCGTTTGATCTATGCGGACAATTTTATAGTGTCTTACCCACCCACTGATCTTGACATATCCAACCAATACTACTCGCCAGGCTATCCCATGACTAATGAAGAAGTCACAATCTCTTGCACGATCACGTCAGTCAATGAGTCTTTCCCCGCATACATCCTTGATCCGGAAGTCTATTACCGCCTGGATGACGCGGAATGGACAAGCCTGGGAATGACCCACGAAGGCAGTAATGTCTATACTGCAGTGATACCGCCCCACACTCCGGGCATAGTCGAATATTACATCAGATGCGGTTTCGACGGTTTTTACTATGGCTCGGAAGACCAGAGCCCGGCGTTCCTGCCGGACGCAGCCGAAACCAACGAACGGCCCAATACCTATTTTTCGTATAAGGTAAGATATCACGACTCGGACTACGACTACCTTGCTATGACCGGGACTGTCGCAGATACTTCCATGACTCTCATAGGCGATGACTACTGGCAGGGAGTGATTTCCATCGATCAACCCACAAATGAAATACAGTTCACCCTCAACGGCTATAATAAGTGGATGGGAAGCTCCTATTCTTCCGAAATCACCACATGGGGAGAAACAAACCAGATAAGGTACGAATCCCCTATCCAGGCCCAGGCTGATCCGGGAGCCGGGAATATCATAGTCACAGGCAACTTCACCGGCACAAATCAAATGGTAGTACGGTATGATCTTTCAACCAGAACATACCTGATATTCGGAGGAGCATTCCAGGATTTCAACGAATGGAACCTGGCATCAACCGAATACTTTGACGAAAGCCTCACCGGCAACACGATATCCAGCACGACCAACACTTTCGACCACTGGCCCGTGGACAGCGTCGGTTCGGGTCTGCCTGATACTGTGGAAGAAGGAATAGAAAGCTGGACACGAGGAACCTACTATGACGATTCGGGGCGTAGCGACCTCAGCTCGAAAGGATGGTATTGCCAGGAAGCACAAATCATCGGAGACCCCTACGGAGGACAGGACCAGGCGTTAAGACTCGATCCCACAGATGAACACCCATTCAAGCAGGGCAAAATCTGGCCCCACAAGAATACTCTAACTAAAGGTCTCGACACCTTTCAGTTCAAGTACTACTGGTCACTTGATGATGATCATCTCACCTACTATACCCCCGGAGCAAATCTGGACAATTACCAGATCAAGGCACGCATTATGGGGACAGACACTTCACCGAGACCATACTACTCAATACTTGCCCGATATCAAAACCCAACTAATTATTATGAGTTCAGGCTGAAAAGCAAATATAACGAGAATCGCGACACTCTCCTTCAGATCTACAGACATAAAGATGGTGAAACACAATATCTCGTAACACAAAATCACGACAACAACTACCTCAATACCCGGGCACAGGACATAGTTTTTTCCGTATGCACCAATAACGGCGGACGGACTTATATGCGAATAGAGTCAAATGGAGAAGCCAGAAATTTCCACGACACCAATGTAGCTGAAAATATAGCTTCACCCGGCACCTTCGGGTTCCTCTGCAACGGCGCGGATATTCGTATAGACGATGTAATGGTGCGCCATCAGCACCGTCAGCATTTCGATCATTGGGTTAACGATCCAACAGGCTGGGTAATTGCAAATGGTTATTTGAACAATGAGAGATGTCGTCTTCCTGGCAACTCCGCAGCAACTCTTACAACCCCGTACCTTGGCTATGATGTTGGAACACTCTCTTTCTATTACAGAAAATATTACGGCTCCGGCGCGTGTGAACTCGGCATATATGGTTCCAATAACGCCTCTGACTGGACAGCCATCACAAACTGGAGCACAACCTCCGGCGGCTCTTACAAAACACTTACAGAGGGGCTTACAGGGTATAATTACTTTCAGATACGAAACGAAAATTCGGTTACGGCAGGACTCGAGGTTGACAACGTTGTTATCACAGAAGACAGTTACTTCTACACTAACTACTTCGAAACTTCGGCATCAACATCTGATTGGACAGAGGCGTCCGGAAACGTCTGGTATCATGATCCGACGAACCAGACCTACAACCGGCCCGGTGAAGTCGGCCCTGCAATTGATTTTGTTGTCCAGAAAGGATACACCAACGACAGCACTTATTACGCTCCCACAAGCTGGATAGATGTAACCACAATAACCGCTACCAACATGCACTACCAGACAACGAATATCGTATTTGAATACTGGGATGAGCTTTTTGTGCGGATCAAACACGATAGTGGCCAGGCCAGTCTCGTTCTAGACGATCTGCAGTTGACCAAATGGCGCGGCACCGATTCCTATACCGACACCAACAACTGGAAAGCGACCGGAATATGGGTCTCAGAACATGCAACGAGCAACAACTGCGTTGAACTGTGGAGGTCAAAGATCAGTCCGGATAAACCACAGTACATACGCTCTCCGGTTATGGAAGGAATAGGTTCCATTTCCTTCCTCCGCAAAGTTGCCAACGGGCCGGCCGAGTTCCAGATTGAAATTGCGTCCGAATCGGCGCCCGACACTTTCGTTCCTCAGGAAACCGTGACCATAACAAACACCGATTGGCAGCCCTATACATACATGCTTCAGACAAACGCTAATTACTATCTCCGTATCCGCCACACAAGCACGAATAGAGATACCGTCCTTTATATAGATGATATCGAAATCACCGACTATGTCGTCCGCGACATAAGAACGTGGGAAGCATATAACGCCCTCATAACTCCCACCGAAGACTCGCGCGAATTCCAGACCAACGAAACCTACAGAACATGCTACCTTAACAACGACCCCACAGACGGCGTCGCAGCAGGAAATAACTTCGACCGCGATATGCCGTATGTTCAGTCGCCAAAAATGCCCAACGGAATAGGCGAAATCTCTTTCTGGTACAGGAACTGGGAAGAAAACGGCTCGCCACAAGCAACTTTCTACGTCATGTCCGCAGCCAGCGACGGCGGCACATTCGGTGATTGGACCCACATAGCAACGGTTTCAGGCATAACCAACACGGATTATCGCTATTTCACAACAAACCACTACAACGCCGATCATCACTATGTGCGTGTATATAGCGAAACCAACTCCGGATACGCAAGAGTTGCCATGGATAATCTGCTTATTGCCGACCCGCTCGCAGCCGACTTTAATGTAATGAACCTGACAACTATTCCCGATGTACCCCTTTATTCATCATCCGTCGATCTTTCCCTGGATTTGTACAATTTCATCCTGAATCCTCAGAATATCGAGGTAAGGGCATACTACAATATAGGCTCAAACAACTGGGGACAGTGGGATCAGTGGGACACCAACAATTATATTGATCTTGATCTCATAGATTCCAGCCCGGCACAACGCACTTATCAGTCAACAAACTCTTCAATTCCGCAGTTGAACGTTAATACAGTTGTACAGTACTATGTGGAATTCACTTTTGACGGACCCCATTCAGATAAGACGAGTCCGAAAAAGTATGCCGCATTCTCAAATCCTGACTATTATGAGCCGAGGGATCTCAACGAAGGTCACTCGGTCACCAACCCATACTACTTCGTCCTGGGCTCCAGACCAGGCGAAGTGTGGTTAAATGAAGTCAATTACAATTACTACTACTGGGGAGGCGAAGAGACCAATGAATATATCGAGATCATCGGGAAAAAAGGAATAAATATTGATGACTGGCGCGTGGAACTTGTTTCCGATACAAGGACTCTATACGACTATTCCAATATCACAAACGGCTCTCCTTTTGTGGACGATATTAACGGGTTCGGCTTCATAGTATACGGCGACCCTCAAGTTGGCACAGTAGACATCGTGTTCACAAACCCGGTAGCCCAGAATATACTCCAGAATGGTGGAGCCCGACTCGTGCGCGGCATGGGAGCCTATGCCGATAAAATCTGCTGGGGCGATACCTCCGCCGCCTACAACATGACCAATTACGGATACCGTTATATTGGAGTAAAAAACGATCCGTTTAATATGTCATCCATCTACGCTACTGGAACCGGCATAGAGAAAAATGATTTC
>CAYTRK010000010.1:18407-20265 GCA_964440205.1 uncultured Victivallaceae bacterium | reverse complement strand
GCAGACGCTACAGAAGGAACTCGGAGAAGAAAGCGTATTTCTTCATGTCAGCCGGGAGCCTCTGGCAAAAGGGAAACCCGCTCGCAGGAACGGAAACCGCCGATTCGCCAGGACAGGCTCGAAAAGTCCTTGACATAACAGCCGCTTCTCTACGAACATCTTGACCATTACACAAGCAACATCCTGCGCATCTTATCACAGTGAGGTTTTGTTTTATGCCTAACATACAGTCTTCAAAAGTAAAAGCTGATTCCACTGCTACAGAATGGTTCCTGAAAATAGACAACGATTCGGTTTTCGGACCGGTTAACCGAACCACCCTCAAAGAGTGGGCCGAACAGGGGCGGGTGGCCCCGGGCAACCAGGTTTCCACTGACAAGAAAACATGGAAAAAGGCCGAAATTGTGCCTTTTCTCGAGATGCAATGGGTCGTGCAACTACCCGACGGCGCCGAATACGGCCCCCTCAACATCCGCGCCCTCAAAGAACTTGTCCATGACGGCACGGTGCCAGTATCGGCAAACATCAAGAATACCCAAAGTGGGGAGACGATAAACCTCGAAGAAGAACTCGGTATCGCGCCAAGCCAGGCACAAAAGACTGATCAAGCCGAAAAAGCCCGCATTGAAGCCACTCAGCTCCGCCAGAAATTGGAAAAGGAAAAGGAACAGAGAGCCAGAGAGAGATCCGAACTCAATGCCCAGATTGAGAAACTGCGCAAACTTGCAGACGAACAGTCAAAATCCGTCCAAGCCAGCGAACAAGCCAATAAACAAGAGAAAGAATCAAAGAAACAGGAACAGCAACAGGTGGCCGCGCTGAGCAAAAAAGTCAAGGATCTTGAGACGCAACGCACCGAGGCCGCCAGAAAACTGGCGGAAAAAGAAGCCGAAATAGCCTCCTTGCAAAAGCCCGAGACCTCTCAGCATATCGACTGGGTCGAAGGCGAAAAAAATGTCAACGCAGTACAAAAGATGGCCCTTGGGGGAAAGAACGCTCCCTCGAAGAAAGAACAAGAGGAAATTGAGCAACTCCGCAAACAGGCAGAAGAAGCATCGAAAAAGCTCGAAGAAGCCCAGGCACAACTGGAAAAGCGCACCAGAGACTACGATAAGCTGAAAGAAGAGAGTTCACGGAACGAACAAAGCCTTAAACAGGAGATCGAATCTACAAAACAGGAACTCTCAAAACTGCAAAAGTCCAATTCCAGCAACAAGTCTGCCATGGAGGAAAATGAGAAAAAGCTCAATGCCCGCATCCAGGAGCTTGAATCCCAGTCAACCACAGCTTCCAAAGAATTAAAAAAAGCAAGAGAAGAACTCGAACAACAGAAAAAAGAACACAACTCCCTTCTCGAACAAAGCCAGAAACGCGAACAGGAACTGACCCAACAGATAGAGAAAGTTCGAGGAGAAGTCGAACATGCCCGAGGTCGGCACCAGGAAACTGAACAGGCCCTCTCAACACGTGAGCAGAAGCTCAATGCCCGCATCCAGGAGCTTGAATCCCAGTCAACCACAGCTTCCAAAGAATTAAAAAAAGCAAGAGAAGAACTCGAACAACAGAAGAAAGAACACAACTCCCTTCTCGAACAAAGCAGAACCCGCGAGCAAGAGCTTAACAACCAGATCGAAGAAGCCCGCAGACAGGCGGAAGAACTCAAAAACAGCAACCTCCAGACACGGGAAAAACTCTCCGAAAAGGAAGAAGCCCTCAACACCCGTATAGAGAAACTGCAAAACGAAGCAGCTTCCGTGCAAAAAGAACTCAGCGAAAAAGAAAAGCAGCTTCAAAAAAATACAGAAGAACACAACTCCCTTCTCGAACAAAGCAGAACCCGCGAGCAAGAGCTTAACAA
>CAYTRK010000010.1:0-18307 GCA_964440205.1 uncultured Victivallaceae bacterium | reverse complement strand
ATCGAAGAAGCCCGCAGACAGGCGGAAGAACTCAAAAACAGCAACCTCCAGACACAAGAAGAACTCTCCCGGAAGGAAGAAGCCTTCAACACCCGCATAAAGGAATTGCAGAACGAAGCAGCTTCCGTACAGGAAAAGCTCAGTGAAAAAGAAAAGCAGATACAGCGTAACACTGAAGAATACAACCGGCTTCAGCAGCAAACCGCCGAGCAGAAAGAGGAACTAACGGGCCAGATAGAACGAACCCGGAAAGAGCTTGAGGAAACAAGGCACAGCTACCGGCAGTCTCAGGAAGAGCTGAAGAAGAAAGAAAACACATTCAACAAAAGACTCGCCGCGCTTGAGAATCAGGTCCAGGAATCCGCAGGCAAACGCGCCGACGCTGAAGCCCGATTGGAAAAGAAAAGCGGAGAGTACGAAGCCCTGCAGCATGAGAGTGAAGAGGAAAAAGACCGACTTCAAAAAGAGATTGAAGCGGCACACTCCGAACTCGGAAAGCTTAAACAGAAGAACGAACAGGCCAGGTCCGACATGGCCCGCAAGGAAAAGAAACTGACTTCCCGCATCAGCGAACTCGAAGACAATGCCAGGGACTCCGCCAGGAAAATAAGTTCGGCTGAGGAAGAAATACGCCGCCGGACCGAAGAATACAACGAGCTGTTGGAGCGAAGCCAGCAGCGGGAACAGGACCTTACCTCCGAAATCGAAAAGACCCGCGAGCAGCTTGAAAACGTCAAGGACCGCCACGCTCAAGCGCAGGAACGCCTTACCCGAAGAGAAGCGGAACTAAACAAGCGACTGGAACAGCTCCAGGTAGAATCTTCCGGGACGTCCAAAGCTTTGAGAAATGCCGAGGCCCAGCTCGCCCGGCAAACCGAGGAATACGAAAAGCTGCAGGAACAGCACAGACAAAAAGAAAAAGAATTGTCGGTCCAAGTGGAAAAAAGCACAGAGGAATCGACGAAGACCGCCGAAGCGCTGAAGGAAGCAAGAAAAAACCTTGCCGACGAAAGAGAACGGCACTCGGACACCAAAGCTGAAACAACGAAGAAGGAACAGGATCTCAAGGAGAGAGTCCGCGCCCTGGAGCAGGAAGCCGAAATAGCTTCTCAGTCTCTGGATAAAGCGAAGACACAACTGCAGGAGGAGAAACAGCAGTCAGAAAAGTTCGAGGAAACCAGCCGCAGCCACCAGGAAAAACTTAACCAGCAGATACGCGAATTGCGAGAGAAGTCGGAAACCGCGTCCGACGAGCTTGACAAAACCAGGCGGCAGCTAGCCAAAGAACAGCACGAATACCAGAGCCTCAAGGCCAAGGCCGACCACGAGAAGCGCGAGCTCTCAACCAGATTGCAACAGTTCAAACAGCTTCTTGTGGAAGAATCGGAGAATGTACAGCAGGAACTTGAAAACGAGAGATCCCTTTTCGACGTTGTCAAGGCCGCTTACATGCAGAAAGAAAACGATTACAAGCAGCGCATGGAACATCTGGAAAAGCTCATAGGCGCCGATATCGAGGAACAGAAGGAGATTTTTGAAAAGCGCCAGAATGCCGTCAAACGCGTTACGGAGCTTGAGAAGGAAATTTCAGAAAGAGACCGAGCAAAAGAAGATCGCCAGCGGCAGCACGAGGATGAAATCGCCGCACTTCAAAAGAGAATCGACGAAATGTCGATGGAAAACGAATCCTACCTGAACCGGCTCGTTCAGACAGAAAGCCAGTTAAAGCAGGAGAAAGCCGCAGTCAAGGAACTGAAAGAAAGAAATAACAAGACCGACAACGAACTCTCTCAACGAGTCGATCAGCTCCAGGACGAATGCAAGGACCTCTCGCGTAAACTCGGAGAAACGGATCTGCAGCTTGAAGAAATGACAAAACTCCGCGACGACGCCGTAAGCGATGCCCGGCAGAGAGAGGAGGAACTCGACCAGCAGCGCAGCTTCTACGAGCAGGAACTCGAAAAGGCCCGTGAACGCGAGGGTCAACTTAACGCTAAAATAGACGAACTTCAGGCCAGCCACGACAGCACCGCCAACCGGCTTGATCAGCTTGAATGGGAAAAGAACCAGAAAGAAATCGATTACACAGGGGAAATCGAGAGGCTTAACCAGGACAAAGCTTACCTGGAACAGCAAATGGAAGAACTGCAAAAGCAGGCGGACGAATCAGCCGAATCGTTGCACAGAGCCCACACCGAGATGACGGAACTTTCCGAGAAATACGAATCCGCCGCAACCGACAGCTCAGCAAGGGAAGAAACCCTCAATGAACAGATAGAGGAACTCCATGCCGCACAGAACGCTGCTATCGAAGAAATTACCGGTCTGAAGACCATGCTGGAAGAGGAAAAAACGCTTAATGCCGACCTGCAGAAAAACGGCGAAGACAGGGAGGCCGCTCTTAATCACCGTCTCGAGCAGACCCGGAACAGCATGCAGGAACTCCAGGAAAAACTCGACCGCCTGGCCTCGGAAAAAGAGCAACAGGAAGAACGTTCCCGCGATCTTCAAGCGCAACTCAGGGATCAAACCGAACAATCGGAGGGCCGGGTTTCCGAGCTTGAGGCCAGGTGCAACCAGCTCCGCGAACAAATGGCAGAACAGCATACCGCCCTCGAAGAAACCAAAGCTTCGCTTTCCAACAAGGAACAGGAAATAGCAGAACTCCAGAAAGTTTACCAGGAATCCCAGGAATCGCTGGACGCAAAGGAAAATGAGTTCTCCGAAACTCTTCAGGAAATGAAACAACAGTACGAGGAAGCGCAGAAACAGGCCGAACAGACCGGCCAGAAGATCAACTCAGAACGTACACGCCTCCAGCAGAAGACCGAGGAACTTGAAAAACAGAAGAAACAGTTCCAGGAAGAACAGAAACAAAGACGGCTTCGCGACTCCGAAATCGGAGAATTGAAAAAGCAGATAGAGGATTTTTCAGCGCGCCTCGACCAGAAAGACGGACAGATAAAGGAGATCCAGAAAGAGCTTGAGGAAAGCAGCAAGCGAGTTGAGGAACTTGAACAACAGCTTTCCGCTCAGGAACAGCAGTACCAGGACATGGAGGAACAAAGGCAGAACCTGGAAGCAGAGCTGCAACAGGAAAGAGCCCTTGCCGAAGAGAACAAACGTCAGAATTCAGAAGAACAGGAGAAGCTGTCCGGCAGAATCGAGAATCTGGACGAAGAAAACCGAGGGCTTTCCTTCAAGCTGGAAGAAACACAACAGGAGCTTGAACAGCAGAAGCTTTCTTACGAAGACGAGCAGACACGCAACCAGCAGAGAGAAGAGCAGATCCAGCTTCAGCTCGACCAGATGCAACAGGAATACAAAGCGCTATCCGAAAACTACGAAAAGACCTCTCAGGAACTTGAACAGGCCAGGATACAGCAGGAAGACGAACAGGAACGGGCAAGACTCAAAATCGAAAACCTCGAGCAGAGAATCGACCAACTTCAGCAGGAACGCGAAGCCATGTCGGTTCGACTCGACCAGCAGAAAAAATTCTACGACGAAGAACGAGAACAAAGGAGAGCTAAAGAACGGGAACTTCTTCAGAATAGAAAGGCAATACAGGATTCTGCCGGTGCGCTCCGTCAGAAAGAGCAGCAGCTTGGACAGCTTAAGAAAAAACACGAAGACGAACTTACCCGGCAGAAACACAAGGAACAAGTCCTCAGTCGGAGGGTGGAACAACTTCAGAGGGATTGGAAGGCTGCAAGCAGTAAGCTTGAACAAACGCAGAGGGAACTGATACAGCAGAAAAAAATGCTTCAGGTCGAACAGAACCAGACCTATCAAACCCGGGAAGAAAAGACCAGGCGCAATATCATGAAAGGACGGCCTTCTGAAAAGGCAGCCGACCAGCGCTCGCCAGCCGGCGATAACGGCGAAAATAAAGAATCCCCGCCCCTGAAAAGCCTTGAAACTGAAGCCGAACGCGAACTGGAACACTGGCAGGAAAACCGGCAACAGAAAGAGAAAGAGATAGACCAGGACCTAAAGAAGCCAGCGGCAAGCCCGCGGCAGGAATCGTCGGAGAAAAAGAAAAAACTTCCTCCGAAATCCATATTTCGCGCCAAACCATGGATGAAACTGAAATAGCAGGTTCCCGCTGCTTTTACGCCAATGAGAATGAGAGATGCCAGTGAGCGTGCCTCCGAAAACACTGAAAAACGAACTTCGTAAGATGAACAGGTCCGCCAATATTGCCGATAATAGAAACGGCCGCTCCCCGGATGAACGGACTGAGATTGTCAGACCGGACACCGAGGCAAAAGAGATAGCCCGCCGGGCCGGCATGGACCTGGCCGAACAGCCGGAAAATCTGCCCGTACTTGAAGCTTTCCAGGAGTTCCTGGACCATGAAAGGCGCCGTGCCAGAAAAAACCTCGTCACTGTATCAGTATTGTTCCTTCTCCTGATACTGGCAGTAATCGGCGCAGGCGGAGGATTCGCATACATATTCATGCAAAAGGTGAAAAACGATGTAGGATCAGTAGAATCCAGACTTTCAGAAGCGCAAAACTCGTGGAAGAAGCAGCGGAAAGAAATCGAGTCCTCTGTTTCCGCAGCGCTTGCCGATACCCGGAGACTGGAACAAGACGTTCAAAGCGAACGGGAGGCCCTGAAACAAATCGAAAGCACGCTGGAATCCCGGGCCGAAGGAACGGACAGCCGCATGATGAAACTGGCGCGGGCTCTGGTGGCATTAAAAAAGAAGAGTGATGCCATCAGGAGCGACATGGCCGGGATGCGCAGGGAAACCCAGATGGCCGCTGCAATAGGCAAAGAAGAGCCAGGAGACGCCAGCCGCACCCGACAGAACTTCCTGGAGGCGCCCATCGCTTTAAATGGTTCGCGTCAAACAAGGAACTGGCGTATCCCTATTCCGGAATAAACAGTTTCTGCCCTTTACGAATATTGTCCGGGTCCTTAAGGTCGTTTGCGTCAATAATGGCGTCGATAGAAACCCCATATGCAGCGGCAATTTCCGACAGGGTCTGGCCTGCGCGAACCTCGTGTTCTCTCCCTCTCAGATTCTCTCTGGATGATCCGGACCCGGTCTCCTGTAAAAGGCTCGCAATCTTTGCGGTAAGCTGATCCACCAGCTCTTTCTTCATGCGGGCCTGCCGTGTATCCAGAGCTGCTACCGTCCCGGCGACTTCCGCCAGTTCTTTCTCAATTTTTGCTGCTTTATCGTCCTGCTGTCTCTCCAGTCTATCGATCTGATCGTAAGCATCCTGCTGAGACTGATGCAATCCCTGCACACGCTTTTCCAGTCTATCCACGCTTCCTTCAAGAGCCGACAGACGCGATTCGTAACGGACCGTCTGTTTTCGCCTCTGCGGAACCGTGGTAGTACATCCGACAAAAAGACAAGTTGCAAGAACAGGAAACAACAAATTCTTCATGTCACGAAAATAACATCACCACGCGCCTTAACTCAATCTTTTTTCTTGCTCAACAGGCCTCATAAATAATAATGCATGACTTATGCATATTAAACCATACCCGCTGATACTCCAGCCTGCATACAAGGATTATATATGGGGCGGCAATAAGATCAGCGAAATCTTCGGGAAAGAGCATGGTCTTGAGAAATGCGCCGAATCCTGGGAAGTTGCCGACCGGCCGGAGGGTCCAAGCACGGTAACCAACGGCCCTTTAAAAGGGAAATACCTGGGAGATGTTGTATCGGAAATGCAGGAGAAGCTTCTCGGTAAAGGCAACGATTGCCGCGTTTTTCCCTTGCTTGTAAAAATCATCGATGCCGCAAGACGGCTGAGTGTGCAGGTGCATCCGAACGATTCCAATGCTGCTGCTACCGGCGGCGACCCCAAGACGGAAATGTGGTATGTCCTTGCCGCAGAACCAGATTCTTTCGTCTATGCAGGCCTGAAACCCGGTGTGAGACCCGAAACTTTCAAAAAACACCTGAATGAAGGCAGGCTGGAAGAACTGCTTCAACGCGTACCCGTAAAGGAAGGCGACGCCGTTTTTATTCCCGGCGGCCGCATACACGCCATAGCAGAAGGCTGCCTTCTTCTGGAGATACAACAAAATTCCAATACAACTTACAGGGTGTACGACTGGGGAAGGCTCGGAAAAGACGGAAAACCCAGAGAACTTCACATTTCCGAAGCCATGAAGACCATAGACTGGTATGATACTGCCGATCCGCGAGTCAAAGAATTTCCCTCCCGCAAAGTCAACGATGCAATTATAACAGAGATCCTTGTCTGTCCATATTTTCGCTTCGAAAAGATCAAGCCGGGCAAAGATTTCACAGTTCGTCCCGACGGTTCAACATATCATATCCTGTTTGTGTCGCGCGGCACACCCAAACTGTCTGCAGACCGCGAATATCCGCTATCGCCTGGCTTGTCATGCCTCATTCCGGCGTCTCTACCCGCCTACACGCTCAAAGGCGATGCGAATGCAGAGATCCTGCGGATTACCTCGGCTGCGTAATAATGCCATCCTCTGCGAATCAGGCCATCTACCCGGATAGAGGCGCTTCATGCCTGGCCAGATGAACCGCGCCCCCTGGTTCGAGCCGGCTTTCGAACAGAGTAACCGAGTCCACTTGAAGGACGCCAAGGTCAAGGTCCGCCATCTTTTGTATCCGCTCTACAAGTTCCTGTGTGCCCTTGCGAGATTTCACTCTTCCCAGGGTAAGATGCGGTCTGAAATCCTTTCGATCAAAGTCAACCTCTGCTTTCGTCAGTTCACCTTCAAGATTGCCCCTGATTCGGCGCAGAGGATCAGTCTCTCCAGCCAGGCCCGCCCATATCACTCGCGGCGACCGGGGCGAACCGAAAAAACCCAGCCCTTTCAGACTGCATTCAAAAGGCGCCATATCTTTCACGCTTCTGCTGACGGCGTCTTTTACCTGGCCAAGGTTTTCCGTTGGAGTGGAGCCAATAAACACAAGGGTCAGGTGCATTCTTGATGGATCTACCCATTTGACCCGCGCGGGTATGTGCCGAAGATCTTCAATTGCCCCCTCAAGTTTTCTCCTGTTCTTATCGTCCAGGTCTACAGCGATAAAAAGCCGGAGTTCGTTCGTTTCACATTTCATACAACTTGGAGTCCCGTCCAGGTTGAGATCTTCGTTTTTTCTCGCTGCCTTTTTTCTGTTTCTGTTCTTTCAGTGTAAACGGTTCTTCTTCACTATCAAGCAGTTCACCCATTTCAGATTCTATAGCCTCCGGATCTTCACCTGACTCCATTCGATGCAGCGCCTCTTCCATACTTTCTCCATATTCGATACCCATTTCGCCGGAAAGCTTCCTCATAAGACGGGCCGCCTGCCTGGGGTCGTCCTCGTTGATGTTTTCCGCCTCATTGGCCAGCGAGGTGAGAGCCTTTTCCATCCTCTCCTCGTCAACCGGAAGGTCTTCATCGCCCTCTTCCCCTCCCCCCCCTGCTACGGCAAAGGACGAAACCTGTCTGCGAAGTCGCCTCTTGCCGCATTTCGGACAGGACGGCCGTTTGTCTGTATTCACGGACTTTGAAAAAAAACTGTATATCATATGACATTCCGAACAGTAGAATTCATATATAGGCATTCTTATCCCCCCTATCATCCGTATGATTTGCACTTTGATAATTCTGAAATCCGATTCCGCTGAATTTCACTTTATACCCCTTCTCTTCTTCCGGCAACGTTTTCAAGCACATCGGCGACACGCTGCGCTGCGCGATCTTCCGCAGCAGCGGCCAGCGAGCGTTTCATACTCTCCCGCAAGTCACTGTTTTCGGCAAGCTGCCTGATAACTCCGGCCAGTTTCGCGGACGTAAGTTCACTTTGATCCAGAATCCAAACTCCGCCCTCTTGTTCCAGACCTTCGGCATTCAAACGCTGGTGAGCGCCGGCGGCGTAAGGATAAGGCACCAATATCGACGGCAGGCCGAAACGACATATCTCGGCGCAGAACGCTGCGCCCGAGCGCCCGATCGCGATATCCACGCAAGCATAAACCTTGTACATATCCCGAACAAAATCAACTACTTCGGCATGTATCCCCGCCTCTGTATATTTCCCGCTAATCGCGGACACATCGCCTTTTCCCGCAATATGAATAACGTGAAGCGAAACTTTTTCGGCAAGAGAACACACCGCATCAACTCCCACGGAATTCAGGAATTCGGCGCCCTGGCTTCCGCCCGTCACAAGCAAGGTAATCTCATTTTCTGCCGGGCTGCACTTAAAAGAGTCGGCTGGCCGCGATTGAGGAAGCGGGAACCCTGTGACTTCAGTTCGCCTCGCATCGAGACTCCCGCAAGCCGAGGCATAAGCAAGAGCCACGCAGTCCGCATGCGGCGCCAGAAGCCTTACCGCTTTGCCGGGTACGGCGTTGCCTTCATGAAGAACCACAGAAATCTTCCTGAATCTGGCCGCCGCCACTGGCGGCACCGAGGCATAGCCGCCCATTGCCAGCAATACGTCAGGACGGTCTTTTTTAAGCAGCGAAATACTCTTTCTGACCGACAACAGGAGCCTTGCAAACGCGCCAAGCCCGGAAAACGTAAACGGGTTCTGAAGCCCGGCTGATTTGACCGTCAGAATCGGCCCGTCCCATCTTTCCAGCAATATCTGTTCTGTATCCCTCCCGGTAAGCCACAACCGAACACCGTGCCCCCTTCGCCGCAATTCCTCGGCCACGGCAAGACCCGGCAACACGTGCCCCCCGGTACCCCCGCAGGAAATATCAACTTTCATAATAAACCCAAGCCTCGCCTGATACCCAAAAAAAGTCAAACCCAAGCTCACTCGCAGAACCGCTTTCCCGGGAACCCGTTGCTTAAAAGGGTTGTATAAAACCGGATTTTGTGTAACATAACACCATCATGGAAATCAAGGGTTTCGAAGTCAAAGAGTGTATTTATAAGGGAAACAACTCCACCATCTGGAAAGCCCACCAGATCAGCCTGAGCCGTTCTGTAGCCCTCAAGGTTCTGAACCCAGAACTCGCGGCAGACCCCGAGGAAAAAGCGGATTTCCTTCGGGAAGCAAAGATCACCGCCAAGATAAAGCATCCCAACCTTGTCCAGGTTTACGACATCGGCGACGAGGGAAATCTCTGTTATTACACAATGGAATACTGCGGCGGACCAACTCTTGAGCAAATGATTAAAGAAAAAAAACATCTTCCCGACAAAATGACCATGGATATCGCTGTACAGGTTGCGCGGGCGCTCAAGTGCCTGTGGCAGGAAGAGCGCATTGTTCATAGGAACATAAAGCCCGACAACATACTCACCACAAAGGACAAGACCGCAAAGGTGTGCGATTTCGGACTTGTCAAAATATGTTCCGACGGAGCAGAAGAAGACAGTGACGACGTCGTGGGAACGCCCAACTACATGTCTCCTGAACTGGCTGCCGGAAAGGACATCGATTTCCACTCTGATATGTACAGCCTGGGAACCCTGGTCTATCATATGCTTACAGGACAAGCGCCCTTCGATGATCGCACCGATGCCGATGCCATTCTAGAAGGTCAGCGTAAAGACCAGATTGCAAATCCCAAGGAGCTGGTCCCCAATGCAAGCGTTAGCATCCTGAATCTTCTTACCAAGCTTATGATGAAATCGCCGGACTATCGCTACAAAAGCTGGGCCGAAGCGATCGATTCAATAAACAAGGCAAAAAAAGGGCGCTTGTTCCTGATGCAGAAAAAGTCGCAGGCCTTGAGCACAATCAGAGACATACAGTCATCGAAACCGTCAACGGGAACAAAGAAACGCAGTTATGAGCGCAAGATATCCACCCTCCCGCTGTGGCTTCACACGACTTTATGGCTCGCCCTGATACTGTGGTGGTCCGGATCGGCATACGTGCTCATGCAAGGACGGATGCCCGCATCTTCAGAAGAAGAAGGCGGTGCATTCGCGGATATACCCATGAATGCACCCGAAAATAGCGAAGAGGAATCATCCGCCTTCGATGATTTTATTTCTGGAGGCGACGATTCCGGGGACTCCACCGAAGAACCCGACGATGAGACAGCCGTGGCAGGCACGGAAAAGGACCCTGCAGAGGCCGGGAACCTCGAACAACCGGAAACAGCAACTGAACCTGCAGTTACACCGGAAATAGTGACAAAAGTTATTGAAGGAAAACTTGCCGAAGCGTTTTCGATTATCAACAAAAAATCCGAGGGAGCTAACGGCGAGAAAAAAGACCAGCTCGAGACAATGGGAGAGGCCATAAAAAAACTGGCTTCAGTTGACTCGACAGTGGCGGAGGCTTTTGCCAATAAGGTCGGCTTTGATGTCACTATTCACCACATGGGCAAGGAGATTCCCGTAATAATCAATTCCGTGATTAACAAAAAGATAAGCGCCAAAACAGCAGGAGAGAACGGCAGGGAAGTGACCTTCCCTGTATCCAAACTGCAACCATCGGAAAAGGCCCGCTGGCTGGGAAGGGCAAGGTCGGATGCGGACCATGCTGTCCGTTCTTTCCTGTATGCCATGGACGGCAACACAAAAGAAGCCGCCAGGCACGCGGAGGCGAGCGGACCGCTGTCCGACCCGTTGCGCAACTTCCTGGCTTCACGTTAGCGGAGCAGAGCCAGAGCGGCTCAACGGAGCCTCGCCCTCCCAAATGATGATTAAATTCAGTGAAAGCGCGGGTCACTCGCGCCAATGAAAAACCAGGAGAATGTGTTCTGATCAGAGAAGCGTGTCTCGGAAAACACTATGAAAGGCGTATACAACAGGATTCTGCAGCTCAGAGAGGAAATCAACCGCCATGATTATCTGTATTACGTCCTTGCTTCTCCTGAAATAACCGACCGGGAATACGATTCTCTTTATACAGAACTGCGAGAGCTGGAACAGGCGAACCCCGATCTGATTACGCCAGACTCGCCGACCCAGCGTGTTGGCGGAGAACCGCTGGAAGAGTTTGAAAATGTGGAACACGCCCTGCCGATGATGAGCCTCGATAATACCTATTCAAAGGATGAGGTTCACTCTTTCGATAAGCGTACACGAAAGCTGCTCAAGGAAGAGCATTTTACCTACGTCGTTGAACCTAAGATAGACGGCGTCGCTGTGTCGCTTCGCTACGAGCACGGGAAACTGGTCACTGGAGCAACACGAGGCAATGGTAAAATCGGCGACAATATAACCGCAAATATCAGGACCATTCGAAGCATTCCTCTCCGGCTTAAGGGACCTGATTCGGACCGTTCTGTATTTGAAGTCCGGGGCGAAGTATTCATGCCCAAGACCGGTTTCACGGAACTCAACCGCAAGAGAGAAGACGCAGGGCTGGCTCCTTTTGCCAATCCGCGCAATGCGGCAGCCGGATCTTTGAAGCTGCTTGATCCTTCCACGGTGGCAGCCAGACCGCTGGACGCGATTATGTATGGAACAGGCATGGTCGCAGGTCAGGCCTTCCCCACCCATTGTCGCTTCCTCGAAAATCTGAAGGCATCAGGAATCAAGACAGTGCCTGTCTACTGGAAATGCGACAATATCCACACGGTCCTCGCCCGGCTTGATGAGCTGCAGGGTCAGCGGCATGATTTTGACTTCGAAATAGACGGCGCAGTGATCAAGGTAAACGAAACCCGGCTAAACCGTAAACTCGGCGCAACCGCGAAGAACCCTAGATCCGCTATCGCTTACAAATATAATCCCGAACAGGCCCGGACAACAGTGACCGGCATCAGAGTCCAAGTGGGCAGAACTGGTGTGCTTACCCCGGTAGCAGATCTGGAACCTGTAACAGTATCCGGGTCGGTAGTTGCAAGAGCAACTCTTCATAACGAAGACGAAATAACGCGAAAGGACATAAGAATCGGCGACTCAGTCATGGTGGAAAAGGCCGGAGAAATAATACCCGCCATAGCAAAGGTACTCAGGGAAGAAAGGACCGGTTCGGAATCCGTTTTCCGTATGCCTTCGAACTGTCCGGCGTGCGCCGGACCGGTAACTCGCAGAGAAGGAGAAGTCGCGCTGCGATGCGAAAATCTGCGGTGCCCGGCACAACTCAAACGGCGCGTCAATCATTTCGCTTCCCGTGAAGCAATGGATATAGAAGGACTTGGCGCTTCGCTTGTTGAACAACTCGTGGATAGACGGCTCATCACAGATCCGTCCGATATTTATAGCCTTCAAATGGAAGGTCTACTCCAACTCGAAAGGATGGGCTCCAGATCGGCTGAAAAACTGCTTGGAAATATCACCGAATCGAAAACCCGCGAGTACCACCGGGTTATCTTTGCTCTCGGAATACCCCATGTCGGAACTCGAAACGCACAATTACTTGCAGAAGTCTTCCCGTCGATCGACGAACTCATATCTGCGTCGCCCGACCGGCTGGAGCAGGCGCCTTCAATCGGTCCCACCGTCGCAGGCAGTATAAGCAAATTTTTTGCCCACCGCGACAACATCACTGTAATCGACAGGCTGCGACTGGCCGGCATACGGATGAAACGCGCCGACACCCCTGCCGGATCACGGAACCTGGAAGGGATCAGATTCGTGCTCACCGGAACGCTGCCGAGTCTCAGCCGAAAAGAAGCCACAGACCGGATCAGGGACGCAGGAGGAACAGTGTCTTCCTCGGTGTCGGAAAAGACCGATTACCTGCTGGCAGGTGATAAGGCAGGTTCAAAAATGCAGAAAGCACAGAAACTGGGCACCAGGATACTTGACGAGGCCGGGTTTATTCGGTTGCTGGAACAATAACCGACTCAATTTCTTTCTCTGACGCATTCGGATCAAACTCCGCGGACAATTCATGAAGCTCCCACCGCTCCCGGTGACTTACCGTCTGCCCGGGCTGCAGAGAAGTCAACGAACCCAGGCTTTCAAGCTCAAGAAAGTCCTCATTGGCAAATGCTTCAAGATTTACTCCGCCATCCGGATAGCAGGCTGCTTCCTGCCTGCTGAACCTCTTGACAAACATGTGCTTTCCGACGCAGTAACAGGCCCAGCCATCATGGGCAAAGCCCATCTTCGTTGGAAGCTTCTTTCCGTCTTGACGCAAAACAACAAACTTTGAACCGAAGGACCACCTGTCGTCTGAAAAATCCGTATACGGCCAGATGCTCCATTCCTGATTATGCGTGAGTCTTTCACTATGAGGCGCCTTAGGAGGCAGAGGAATCACCGCTGACCCCCCCTCTTTCAGAACCGTAATAGCCCACGGCGCAAGATCAATGCTCCTGTCACCTTCATTGGTCAAAGAGTGGTCGATAGTCAAACCTCCCTGCCCGTCGCATAGACGAATTTCCATGGTCTTTGCCACCCCGCTCAATCCGCCTTTCGACTGGCTGAGCTTGATGCCGCTAGCTGTTTCCAAAACGTCAATTGGAATGTTGTCCGGCTCATATGTCAGCGGTTTCCGTTCAGGCGATATCCACAACCGGTGCCCGCCCCTGATTTTCCAGTCAATCTCCCCAGAGCCGCCCTGCTCGCCGGCTACTTCTTTAAATATGTTCGGACCGCCGGGAAACGCATAACGCATAATCCGGGGACCAATGTCAGTGGTTGCTACAACTTCGACTCTGCCGTCGGAAAGCCGGACACAGTTCGGCCAGCCATTAAATTCGATTCTTTCCATATCTCTCGTCCTTTCACTCTACCTTAGACTCGCCTTATCACGTTTCTTCTCCCTGCGGGCAATGGTCCAGATGCAAAATTCGTAAAGCAAAGCAAGCGGCCCAGCAAGCAGCAATTGGGTTATGGGATCTGGAGGAGTAAGAAACATGGCTGCCGCCATAAGCGCAACCCACACATAAGGCCGTTTGTTCTTCAATTGCCGCGAATTCACGACCCCCATCGCCGACATCGCAAGAACAACGACAGGCAGTTCAAACGCCAGCCCGAAAGCCAGCAACAGACGTATAACAAAGGCAACATAATCACGTACGTTAATAAAATCGCATTTCAGCCCCAGCCAGTCGTTAATGCCTATCATCGCTCTGAGCGCAAAAGGCAAAGTCGTGAAATAACAGACGGCAACACCAAGGAAAAAGAGAACCACTGCATAACCACCGGATTGCGATACAGCGTGCTTTTCACCCGCAGTCAGCGCCGGAAAAACAAATCGACCCACAACAAGAACAATGAAAGGCGCACTGAGCAACAACCCGCCCCAGAGCGAGATTTTGATAGCAACGGCAAAACCGCTGCCAACGCTAAGCGAGACAAGAAACTCGCGATAGTCAACGCCGATAACACTCAAGGGCATCATGGTTAACTTCAGCACGAGAGGCGTAAAGGGAATCATGAGGATAATTCCGGCTGCCAGCAGGAGGCCACTGTGGATTATCACCGTCCGCAGATCGTTCAGATGCTCGATGAACGGCTTCGCCTCGCCGTGAACTGTATTATCCGGCGAGGCCATCGTCAGCGTCCTCCTCTTCGGCGCAGCTTTTCATGTTTTCCTGCTGCGGAACCGTGCTCTCTTGCGGAGGTTTCTCGCCATCCGGCGGCTCAATATCCGCGTTCATTATCTGATCGCGGAATTCCTGGGAAAATCTGTGCATCTGGTCTATAGCCCTGCCGAGCGATCGCGCTATCTCCGGCAGACGTCCCGGACCGAAGGCAACCAGAAGAACTGCGAAGATAAGCACAACTTCCCATGTCCCGATCTGGCCCACAAAAGCGATAAAAGTGTACACGGTCAATGAGTCCATTCAAAACGGCCTCAGAAATGCAGGCGCTTGCCCTTCCAATGTTCCCGGCTCAGTGAAACAGCTACGGTGCGAGTCGCCTTCTTCGAATGCGGACTAGCGGTAGAGAACAAATTCGGCTCTTCTGTTTTTACGCCATGCAGATTCGTTGTGCCCGAAATCAAGAGGCTTCTCCTCGCCATAACTGCGGGTCTGAATCCTGGAGCTGTCTATGCCAAGCCCGACAAGATACGCCCGCACGGCTAGAGCACGGTGTTCGCCAAGCGACATATTGTATTCCCGGCTTCCTCTTTCGTCACAATGCCCTTCGATAATCAGGCGAACTTCCCTGTTTTCCTTCATGTAGTCTGCTACTTCTTCAATCTTCTGAATCTCGCTGCGGGGTATCTGGTAGCTGTCATACGAAAAATAAACCCGCCTGAAATTAACGTCCTTGACCAGGGTTCCCATCTCAAACCGCTCACCCAGGGCCACATTCCCTCCCAGTTCCTCAGGATCCAATATCTCAGAGGTTACTTCTCCGCCGTCGCCGCCCCCCTCAGGCGTTCGACATCCCGAACTCATGATTACAACGCATAAAAGTGAACAAACCAAACCAACGTAACGTATTTTTTTCAGCATTTTCTACTCCTGAGTATGCTCGCTAACCTAATGACGCCGACCACTACCTGGGCGACCATGTCGGTGAATGCCAGTCTCCTTTGAATCGGGTTAAACGTAGTGGAGTCCCCCCCATAGTGTCAAGTATATAGAGATTCGAACGATAACCCACCGTACGCGTATAAACAATATGTCTGCCGTCTGGAGCCCAGGAAGGATTCTCATGGTCGGCATTGCCGGCAGTCAACACCTTAGATTTTCCGTTTTCAGGATTCTTTATGCAGATATGATAATGCCTGCCGCGTTTGCTGCTGTATGCGATTTGATCGCCCGGCCCCCAGTCCGGCGCAACATTCTGCGAACCCCTGCGGGTAAGCCGCCTCTTCCTCCTGCCGGAAGCGCTCGCAATGTAAACCTGAGGCAAGCCCGATTCATCCGAGACAAAAACAATTTTCTTTCCGTCCGGCGACCATGAAGGACTTGTCTCCACCGCGTTCGCAGTCCTCGTAAGCCTGCGCAATCTGCGGCTGGCCATTTCCATCAAGTAAAGTTCCGGGTTTCCGTCTTTTGAGAGAACAGCAGCCAGGAACCGCCCGTTCGGTGAAATAGACGCGCCCAGATTCAACCCCGGATAGCTCATAAGCTTCTTTCGCTTGTGACTCAACAGGTCGATAAGATAGATGTCCGGGAACCCGCCGTGAAACGATGTATAGGCCACTGTCTTTCCATCCGGCGACCATGACGGGGCCACACAAACCGCTCCATCGCGGGTAAGCTGAACGAAACCGCTGCCGTCTGAGTTGCACATGTAAAGGTCTTTTTTTCCGCCACGCAGTCCAACCATAGCAATCCGAGTAGACGCTATTCCGGGCACGCCCTTTACCGCTTCTACGATTCTGTCCGCAATTTTATGCGCAAGTTCATCTGCATCTTCCGCTTTGCCGCGGAACGTCTCTTTAAGATAGCGCCTGGAACTGCCGCCAACGGTACAGGTAACACGACTGGCGCCGTTCTCCTCGACACATTGCCCGGATAACTGAATGCTCGCTCCTTCGTCTACGATTTTGAACCAGCCCCAACGTTCAAGATCATTTCTGAGAGTTTTCTCGAGTATACCGGAGGATTGGCTGCCATCGGTCGTAAATCCCTTCATGCCAATATTCGACCGCACAGCGCCCCGCTTAACAATTTTTATCTCGGCTGAGCCCGCAGGCAAAGCTGCAAGCAATATAGACACGTATAAACAGTTGGAAATCGCCTTGTTGAATCTCATTTTTGCACCTCAAAAGCTATTGTCACGTTCTTGTTCCTTTTAACGAATTCTTCCGAAAGCCCTTCTATCCTGTCAACGGATTCAAGAGCATCTAACACAGAAGCATCCATCGCCGCATTCCCGGATCTGCTCACGAGCTTCGTCGCCGTAACCCTGCCGCCATTGCCAAGGCTGATCATGGCCTTAACGGTCAACCCTTCCGCTTCTTCAGCGCTGGGCTGCACCCATGCCGAGTGAAATGTGCGACGTATGATCTCGTTATAAAGCCGTTCCGTGTCGGCCGTTGCGGGCGAGGTTTGCGATATACCCTCCGAAAGAGCTTTCCGGATCTGGTCTTTCGTAATCCGAGGTGAACGTCTGCGGTTGACAGGGCGCTCAACAATTCTGTCGCTGGTTTCAACAGGTGTTTTTTGCGGCTTTGCTTTCACTGGCTCCTGGTCCCTTTGCGGCGGTGGTTCAGGCTCAGGCTCGGGTTCAGGTTTATCAGGGGGCTCCTGCTCGGGTTCGACAGAAGGCGGAGTTTCCTCCGCCGCTGCAGGCGCCTGCATGAATGTAATCGGAACGTAATCGGGGGCTTCGTTTTTGAAGAGGCCCTTAATCAACGAAATTCCAAGCATTACCAGCACAATCCCTACATGCACCGCCGCAACAATTTTGAAATACCGGTAAAAACTCGAACCCATTCTACTCTTCACCCGGTTCTGTAACCAGAGCCATGTTTGAAATTTCAACCTCTTTAAGCATTTTGAGAATGTTTACAACCCGGCCGTACACAATCTGTTTATCGGCCCTGATCATCACTGAAGCTCCGGGGTTCACCGAACTGGCTGCAGCCAGCCTTCTTCTCATATCCGCCATGCTCACGCTTGAATTATCAAGATAAAGCTCCCCGCTCTTCTTCAGAGTTACAGTATACGATTTTTCCGGCTGAAGATCCTGCGCTTTTCCCTCCGGCAGGTTCACGGGAATGCCCTGCTCCAGAAGCGGGAAGGTGATAATAAAAGTTATCAGCAGAATGAAAGTCAGATCCATCAACGGTGTAAGATTGATCTCGCTTATCTGCTTCAGTGATACAAGTTGTGTCCGCCTGGCCATCCTGCCTATTCCTGTCCGTTATTCAGAAAGATAACAACCTTCTATGTTCGAAGTTAGCTCCTGCGTGAAATTGTCTATTTCGACGGAAAACCGCCTGATCTTATCGCTGAGAGTATTGTAGCCTATAGCCGAAGGCAGGGCCACAAGCAAACCCACTACCGTCGTTAGAAGCGCCCCCGATATTCCCGGGGCGACTTCCGACAACATTGCGGAACCTTTTACAACCATCCCTCCAAACGCGTCCATCACTCCCCATACGGTTCCGAGCAGTCCGAGAAACGGAGCAGTAGACGCCGATGTCGCCAGAAGGCCCATGCTGTTTTCAAGCAGAAGACATTCATCAGCCATCGTCCTTTCCGCGACATTTCGGACCGAACTCATCTCAACCTTGCCCAAACGTTGACGGTTCGATTTCATGCTTCCCATGAACAGGTCCGAAGAATCCACACCCGTTGCCTCAAGCGCAGCCCCCAGCGCCGAACATGTATGCTGATATATGGAATACAACGGACTGCCTTCATATTTCTGCCGTTTCAGAAAAAGCGCCACAGGTTCCTTCTCTCTGCGATACGCATTCAGAAATGCCCGCGACTTTGCTTTGGCCTGCTGGAGCTGGTGGAATTTAGTAATCATGATCGACCAGGCAAAAATCGACCCCACAAAAAGAAGCAACACAATT
>CAYTRK010000009.1:5798-20383 GCA_964440205.1 uncultured Victivallaceae bacterium | reverse complement strand
CTTCTTATCTCCTTCCCTCCCACTTTCTTGCCTCCCCTCACGGCGCAAACATGTGGGAGACCTGCCGGCGCCTGAGAATCTGGTGTTGTGGGTTTTGGAGGATTAGAATTGCTGTTGGTATGGTGAAAGGTGTAGGGTTAGGGCTTTGATGAGAGCATATATTTGCGCAGGAAGGAATGGTATTGACTATGCGTACTGGACTTAAGTCCGATTTTTTGCCGACTTGTACCTTTGTGAAGTTTCTTTCGGTTTCTTCCATGTTGATATTTGCGTTATCGACGGCCTGTTTTGCGGACGGCGCTGAGGTTGTTGCTGAAGAGGCTGTTACGAACGAAAGTGATATTGCCTACCAGAAGATGAAGCAGCTTGCGGAGGTCATGATACATGTGCGAGAGCATCATGTAAAAGAAGTCGATTATGATGATATTGTTGAAGGTGCGTTGGACGGGATGCTCAGGTCTGTTGACAAATACAGCGGTTTCCTGGAGAAGAAGGCATTTGATGAAATGCGCATGGAGACGACCGGGCAATACGGCGGGATCGGTATACATGTGGGTATTCGCGATGGTGTTTTGACGGTTATAGCGCCCATTGAGGACACTCCGGGTTTCAGGGCCGGTCTTCAGTCGGGTGATAAGATTCTTGAGATTGACGGGAAGGAGACGCTGGATCTTTCCATAGAAGATGCAGTAAAAATAATGCGGGGGAAGGAAGGGTATCCGATAACTCTGACGATCAAGAGTGAGGATGAGAAAGAGACCAGGGAAGTTACTATAGTCAGGGCTGAGATCCAGGTGCCTTCGGTTAAAGGTGAGGGGATGGTTCGTGACGGGATAGGGTATGTGAGGATTACCACTTTTGCTGAGACCACTCCGGATCACTTGCAGTCGGCTCTGGAGACTCTGGAGACGAACAAGATGGAAGCTCTAATCCTGGATTTGCGCAGTAATCCGGGCGGACTCCTGTCGTCGGCTCAGCAGGTGGCTCAGAAGTTTCTGGAGCGGGGCACTTTGATTGTGACTACGAAGGGGCGGCCGGGGGTTCATGATCCCAGGGAGTTTAAAGCGGGAGGAACCTATGTGCTTGACCATCTGCCGATTGCGATATTGATTAACGGGGGAACCGCTAGCGCTTCTGAGATCGTGGCCGGTGCGCTTCATGCTCACAAAAGGGCTATTCTGGTTGGCGACACCAGTTTCGGGAAGGGATCTGTGCAGAGTGTGGTGCCATTACGCAGCCAGGAGAATACAGCGATACGACTGACCACTGCTTACTATTACACACCGGACGGGCGAAAAATACACGGAAAGGGTCTTGAACCTGATGTACGGGTATATGTTTCTTCAGGGCAGTGGCGTCAGATCCAGCTTGACAGGGCCCGAGAGGAAACCGGGAAGCAGTCTGACGGAGACGGAGACACAGACGGCGGGGTAGATGATCCGCAACTTGAGAGGGCGGCTGATATTCTACAGGCTGTAATTTTGTTTGAGGCTGCGGGCAGATGATAATTCTGGGAATTGAGACATCCTGTGATGAGACGGCTGCGGCAGTTGTGGAGGATGGTGTCCGGGTTCTTTCCAGCACGGTGCTCAGCCAGGTTAAGCTTCACGAGCCTTATGGAGGTGTTGTGCCGGAGATTGCTTCGCGCAGTCATGTTGAATGCCTTCCGGATGTTGTGAGCAAGGCCGTGGAAGAATCGGGCAGGAGCTGGGATGATATAAATCGCATAGCTGTTACCTCCGGTCCCGGTCTTGCCAGTTCGCTGCTGGCTGGGATTTCTTTTGCAAAGGGTTTAAGTATGCGCCTGGGGGTTCCGTTGTATGGTGTTAACCATATCAGGGCGCATGTTTACTCGGCCTTTCTGGGTGAGGATACGCCAGGCATTTCCGATGTATGTCCGTTCATTGCTCTGGTTGTTTCAGGGGGGCACACTTCGCTTGTCAGGTTTGACGGTCCTGAAAGTTACAGGGTTTTGGGTGAGACAATAGATGACGCGGCGGGGGAGGCCTTTGACAAAGGGGCGAAGTTGCTTGGGCTCGGTTATCCCGGGGGGCCGGTTATTGACCGTGTTTCCAGGGATGGAGACCCTGAGATGATTTGTTTTCCGCGCAGCAGGCAGCAGAAGGCTGATTTTTGCGGAGGTCTGGACCCTGATCTGTGTTTCAGTTTCAGCGGTCTAAAGACTTCTCTTCTGTACTATCTGAAAAAGCGCTCTGCCGAAGTTATGCCTGAGAGGGTGGCATCTGTTGCTGCCAGTTACCAGGAGGCGATTGTTGATTCGATTGTTCAAAGATGTGAAAAGGTTTTATCCGGGGAAAATACGCTTGTAGTGTCCGGGGGGGTCTCGTTGAACAGCCGGTTACGGAACGCTCTGGCGCAGCTTTGCGACCGCAGGAACGTCAAACTTATGTTGCCGGGGTCTGAGTATTGCACAGACAATGCTGCGATGATTGCGGGCGCATGCTGGATGGACCGGGGTGTTGTTGAGGCTGAGGCGGGCATTCTGGATGCCGAGCCTAACAGGCCTTTTGCCGACTGACAGCATTTTGATCTGATTTGGCGGCTGTTACTTGACTTTTTGCTGAGATCAGGACATTATATCTGCCGAATTTATGTTTGCGGGTGTTGCTTAGTGGTAAAGCTCCAGCCTTCCAAGCTGGTAACGCGGGTTCGATTCCCGCCACCCGCTCCACTCAGGGTATGGTTTGGGTTACAATGAGGCGCCGCATTCTTCTTCCCATCTGGCAAGGTTAAGGATAGGCCACAATGCCATTGCCGATGGGGTATATTCCGATGTTGAAAGCAGATCGCTGAGGTTTTGCTGGTTGAAGAGTTCTTTGAGCAAGCGGGATGATTCCAAGCTGGTTTTTATGAGGGCGCTGGGTCCCTCTGCCATCCATTCCATAAAAGGCACTGCGAAGCTGACTTTTTTTCTATGAAGGATTTCATCCGGGACTTCGGAGGAGAATGCATGGCGAAGGAGCCGTTTTGATTTCAGGAGTTCACGTTCAGTGATTTCTTTTATGTTCAGGTTCTCCCCTTGTTTTCGTGCATCATTGTTTTTCCATGCAATTTTGTAATGGTCGGGTAGGCTGAAGAGGAACTCCACGATCTCGTGATCGGTGAAGGGGACCCTGGCTTCCACGGATGCGCTCATTGTGCTTGAATCGACACGGCTCAACAGGCCTTCGAGATTTATTCTCGCATGAACGTGCATATACGCATCGAACGTAGAGCATTGCGAGAAAGCGCCGAGCAGGTCTTCGTAGAAATCAAACATGGCGGCATCTTTTTGGAGGTTTTCTTCCCAGACCGTGTTTTTGAAGAGTTGTTTCTTGCGGTTTGCGGGTATCCAGGAATTCATAAGCAGGAAATGATCTGTTCTGCAGTAGAAGTGTGGTCTAAGGTAGAGTCTGCGCATGGCCAGGTCCAGATCCGAGAGAGCTTCGTTTCCCGAGGGAGGTGTTCGTCGTGCTCTATCGTAATCGTTGGCCGAAAAGATCGGCATGGTATAGCCTCCGAATATTTCATCGGCGCCTTCGCCTGTCAGTGCCACAGTATATTGTTGTTTTAACGTTTTTGCCAGGTGATAGATGGCAATTTCATTTGGAGTTGAGACCGGCAGTCCTTTTGAGCGTGTCAGTTGTCTCCACGTGTTATCAAACTCTTCGCGGCATAGTTTCACCTTGTGGCATTGCATTGAGTAAAATTCGGCGGCTTTTTGTGCGTAATCCCATTCATTGTATCCCGGCCTGTTATAACCGGCGCTGAATGCGTTGAATTTACCGCCTGTTTTATGTTGTGCGATGGATGTGATGATTGATGAGTCGAGGCCTCCGCTCAGAAAACCTCCCAGGGGAACATCACTTATCAGGCGGTTATCCACGGCTTTTTCGCAGAGTTCCCTGACTTTGTCGGAAGCTGTCTTAATGCCTGGATTGTCCTTGTTTCTTTGCGGTGTAATCGGGATTGACCAGTATCTACGTATGGAGGGCTGCTTTGATTTATCACGGACCAGCAGGTATTCTCCGGGCAGCAGTGTTTGAATATCTTTGTACATGGTGTTTGGTCCCATGGAAGTCCGGATTGTTGTGAGGTAGTGCGAAAGAGTTTTGATGTCAATTTGTTTGCTGATTTGTGGAAAATGGTGCATGGCGGCACAGGACGAGGCGAAGAAAAGGCAACTGTTTTTCCATGAGTAGTACAGGGGTTTTACTCCTAGCCGGTCTCTTGCGAGGAACATCTGTTTTTTTGCCGGATCATAGATTCCGAAAGCGTACATGCCATGAAGCCGGCTGAGACAGTTAATTCCCCATTCCAGGTATGCTTTCAACAGGACTTCCGTATCTGAATTGGTCAGGAACACATGTTGTTTTGAGATAAGGATCTGTCGTAGATTCCTATAGTTATAGATTTCACCATTGAATACCAGAGTTGCGCCGGTATTCGGATCGATATGTGGTTGTTTCCCGCCGTTCACATCTATTACGGCCAGACGGGTGTGTCCCAGTACAGCGTGGCCGGAAGAGAAAACTCCTTCATCGTCTGGTCCTCTATCTCTCATTTGCTGGACAGCGCGATGGATAGCTTTTTCTTCTTCGGTTCCGGTTCTGAAGATATCAGGCCTTAATCTCTGATTGACATGCAGGCTATTGCAAGATATTTTGTTTTTTGCGTTAAATATTCCAGTAATTCCACACATAGCACTTATTGTTTTAGCAACTTACACGCCATTGAAGGAGTTTGTATGGAGTCTGATTCGGTACGCATGGAATCCGATGATTTGGTTCGAATGACACGTGTGTTGCGTCACAGGCTGCGGAATTTTGCTTCAGGGGTGCGAAATGCGGCTAGCGTATTAAGCGAGGAATCCCGGGATCTCCTTTCGCCGTCTTTGCAGGAGTATTTCCCTCTAATCAGGCGTGAATGTGATCGTTTGGGGGAGCTTACCGACAGAATTCAGCTGCTTTTCGGGTCGTATTCCTATGAGCAGAACGGTGCGAGCGGCCAGGAAGATGTCGGGATGGTTGTAGAGAATACTATTGATGATCTGCGCGGACGCTTTCCGGATGCTGATGTGATTTGCAGAATTGATAATGGCGCAAGAGGAGCAAGCCTCAATCGGCCGGATTTTCTGTCTACGGCCTTGATGGAGTTATTGTGCAATGCGGTTGAAGCGAACAGGAGAAGTCCTGTTTTTATTGGGGCTTCAATTGATTCTGAGCGGCTTTTGTTGACGATTACCGATGAAGGAAGCGGGATTCCCGGCTCGGACCAGGAAAAGAGTTTTCTTCCTTTTTTTACTACAAAAAGCCGGCATATAGGTATTGGGTTACCTATTGCTGAGCGGTATGTGAGTGGGTTGAGGGGATCGATAGAGTTAAAGTGCGGAAAGAATGGCAGCGGCACGAAGGCTGAGATCTCTGTGCCGATGGGAGTGATTAATGACTGAGCTGAACGTACTGGTAATAGAAGATGATGATTTGCTGCGCAAATCGCTCTATGACACATTAAACAAGTGGGGGCACAATGTACGTGCAGCGGATTCGCTTACTGACGCAAGGGAGCATATTTCCGGAGGCGGCTATGATGTGGTGTTTCTTGATGTGTGTCTTCCGGACGGGGACGGGCTCAAGGTTCTTGAGGAAGAAGAATCGTTTAATGACGAAGGCGCCAACGTTGTTGTTATGACTGCATTCGCGGATGTCAGAAATGCGGTGAAGGCAATAAAGCTTGGGGCCTATGACTATCTTGCGAAACCATTTGAAAAGGAACAGCTTGAGAAGGTTATTCGTAACATAGCGAATAAGGTTGAGCTAAGTCAGGCAGTGGAGTCTCTCAGCAGGTTTACAATTGGCGAGGAACATGTATGGCAGTTTGACGAGATGATAGGGACCGAGCCGCTTAATGAGATTTTTGAAAAGGCGCGACAACTTGCAGACTACACGGATACGACTGTTCTGATTCTCGGTGAGAGCGGGACGGGCAAGGGGATGCTTGCCAAGGCTATTCACAGGTTGAGCCAGAAATCGGACAAGCCATTTATAGACATAAATTGTTCTGCCATACCGGCTCAGCTCATGGAGAGTGAAATATTCGGTTATGAGAAGGGGGCTTTTACCGATGCTAAAAACAGCAAGCCCGGACTTCTTGAAATTGCTAATAAGGGCACTGTTTTTCTGGATGAAATCGGTGACATGGATTTGAATCTCCAGGGCAAAATGCTCAAGGTGATAGAGGATAAGTCTTTCCGGCGCCTTGGCAGCAGCAGAACCACCACTGTGGATGTTCGGATTATAGCTGCTACCAACAGGGATTTGAAGAAGATGGCAGAAGAAGGCAAATTCAGGGAAGATCTTTACTACAGGCTTTCTGTAATCCCCATAGAATTGCCGCCTTTGCGGGAGCATAAAAAAAGTATAATGCCGATTGCCAGGTATTATGTGGAGCATTTCTGTCGTAAGTCCGGGTCAAATCTCAAACATTTTTCTTCCGGGGCTTGTGAGGCAATGTTGACATATTCCTGGCCCGGGAATGTGAGAGAGCTGAGAAATGCTGTAGAGCGTGGAGTAATACTCTCAAAAGGCGATGAAATTGACGAGAAATCTCTGGGTTTGTTTGAAGTAACAGGAAGGTCCGAGTCGGATGGCGCCTGTTCTACATCGTCTGACACTTCTTCGGAGTTGGAGGGAGGCGAAGGCTACATGCCGCCAATGAGCCTGGCTGAGTGTGAGAAAAGGCTTATCTGTTCGGTGTTGGAGTCTGTTAACGGGAACAGGAACAAGGCTGCTGAGGTTATACAGATACACAGGACCACGTTATACAAGAAAATGCAGGAATACGGTATAACTTAACCCGCAAATCTCGCGAACCATGTTGCTGTTGATTTTGCCCCGTCTCACAAGGCGGGCTGGTAATGAACACACTTTGCCGCCCTTCTTGCTCGAACTATTTGATCATTCCTTGATTCGAC
This sequence comes from uncultured Victivallaceae bacterium, assembly GCA_964440205.1. Taxonomy (GTDB): domain Bacteria; phylum Verrucomicrobiota; class Kiritimatiellia; order UBA8416; family CAYSRM01; genus CAYSRM01. Next base: position 13,410 of record CAYTRK010000009.1, on the reverse strand, counting down.
CGGATGCCTGTATTCTCAAAACCGATAAAAGAGTTGTTGAGATATACGTTTTTTTCTGCGGCATTGCTGATGCTACAAAGTGATGTCGTATGCATTTAATACTAAAAAAAACGTTAGGGAAGTGTCTTTTTCTGTTTCTTTTTCCCTGTCTGGTGTTTGCGGGTGATGTAATTCCTGACACAAAGCTGGATGTGGAAGTTTCAGAGGCGTTGGTTTCCGGTTCGGGAAAAACAGAGTCAATTGGAGTCGGGAAATCAGATACTGGCAGCTTGTTATTGAAGAAGTATAAAGAGATTGAGAAGCACGCGGATGAAGTGGAGAGGCAAATTACGGTTTCTGAAGGGGAACGGCGTATTCTAGAGGCTTTAAGCGGGATCAAAAAGCTCAAGGAAATGGAGCGCAGGGCATTGTTGTACGGCAACATGAAGAGCCTTGTGCAGGAGCGGGATGCGGTGATTCAGGGTCTCAAACAGGATCTGAACCGGTTCAAGGAGCTTGCGGAGGCAAGGGAGGAAAGGATTGCTGAGCTTGTTTCGGCAACGAATCGTTTACATTCGACTGTACGTGAACTGGAGGAGAAAAAGGCCGAGCTGGAAAAGGCGTTGAATGTAATCAAGCTTGGTGATTATGAGCATTACGAGGTGCGTGAGGGTGACACCTGCCGTTCGATTGCCGCCAAGCCTATGATCTATGGTGATGAAAAAAAGCATTTGATTATAAGGCAGGCAAATGCCGGGCATGTTGAAGATCTTGACAACCTTGAGGCTGGTCAGATGTTAATTATCCCGCGTTTTAATATAGAAAGAGCGTATGAATTTTAACATGTCGGTTTTATTGATAGAAGATGATCCGCTTGTGGCTCAAACCCTTCGTGTGGCCCTGGAAGGATGCGGGTATGATGTATACGTGGCGGTTTCGTGTTCTGAAGCCAGGGAGAAGTGGATGGAGCGGGATTTGGACGTTGTAATCAGTGATTATCGGCTTGAGGATGGTTTTGGAACGGATTTACTGCGTTTGATGAGGGCTTCTGAGCGCTGGGAGCCGACGATTTTCCTTTCGGCGGAAAGTGACTACATTTCCTCTGAAGAGGCGCGTGAGCTTCAGATAGGCCGGGTGCTTACCAAGCCGGTGGGTATTGAGGAGTTATCTGAAGCCGTTTCCGTTCTTGCTGGCGGGCATGCTGTAAAAAATCGGTGTTCTGACGAGAACAAAAAAAGAGAAGGAAAGTTTCTTGTTCTTGATGGACCGGTTTCTTTGGACGCTGATTTTATGGAGGTTGTGGAAAGGGAGGCAAAGCATGTTGATTGGCTGGCATTGAGTCTGGAGAATACCATGCATGTCGAAGGGGCTGTTTTGGAGAGCCTGATGCGTATCTCGGAAAGGCTGCGTTCCAGGGGTGGGCGTTTTGCTTTGGTTGAGATGTCGGCCTGGATTGAGGGGGCGCTGATGGGACAGGCAGACGACTATGAAATGGAAATTGTAGAGAAGAGGCGAGACTTGCGGTGGTTGGGTCGCAAGCTTAATTCGGTAAATGAGCGAGCATCTGTTCTGAGGAGCGTGGTGACAGAATGAGTGATCAGCCCAGGGAAGAGAGTGTTGGTGAACCTGAAGCCCGGCAACCGGGTTCTGGCGATGATTCAGGAAGCACGAACATGGAAGTGAAGGAACAAGTTTCTTCGCAGGGTGAAAAGAGCGTTTCATCTGCACCTGCTTCGGGGGGTATGTTGGCCAGGCTGGGGCTTCGGCGATTGGTTGTCGGGGCAGTTCTCCTGTTGGTTCTTCTGGCCATGGGTGGGGCTTACGTTGTTTTTCATCAGCTCGACAATATTCGCGACAAGTTGTTTGAACGCAGGAGCCATGTGACTGCGCGGTGTATTCGACAGGGGAGGCAGTACCAGAGAGCTGGTCGAAACGACATGGCATTTCGTTATTATCAGCTTGCCATTGACAATGCTCTTTCCGACAAGACTCGGGCCGAAGCCGGGTTGGCAATGGGCGGTTATCTTGCTGAACGTGCTGAAGACGAGCCTTATCCGCACGCCATAATGGCCCGGCAATATCTGGAAGCTGTGCTGGAGCTGGAAGATGACAGTCAGAAAAGATTTCGATGTTACAGGGAACTGATCAAAGTTTGCGGGTTTTCCGGTGAGATTGACCGTGTCAGGGAATACTCGGCTCAGGCTCGAGAGCTTGCTTCCGAGCCGGCGGTCAAAGCGGCGCTTCTTATTCAACAGATAGATATAGGGCTTAATCAAGGCACCTGGGCGGAAGCTCGTGATCTGATTCTGGAAGTAAGGAAGTACATGGATTTGGAAGGTTACAGGGAAAAGATTTTTTTGCGTGACGCAATGTTTGCTGAAAAGATGCTTATTAATGATAAGTGGTTTGAACAGTGGCTTGATTATCGAAAGAGCGAAGGTGACGCTTCAGGAGATGTTGCGAAATTCAGGAAGCGGCTTTACGAGAAGACCGTAGGGGTTTTTGAGAGGTTGTCAAAATGCGGCATAGCCCGGATTTCTGAAGAAGCGCTATTTCGGGCAAGTCGTCTGCTTTATCGCGAAGGAGACTATGAACTGGCGCAGCAGCATCTGGATCGTTTTCTGGCTATGGAGCCGCATATCAGGCAGGTAGAAGCCATGATGCTTTTCACGCAATTATCCAGAGCGCTTGGGAAAGAGCGAAGAGCGGAAATGCTAATAAGTTCTTTCCTGGAGAGGTTTCACTGGAACGAGGTTGCGGCAGAGGAGTTTGAATGGGTTATAGATCAGGCGGTGAAGAATGGGAAACATGACAAAGCGCTTTCGCTGATTGATCAATATAAGCATCTGCCTGAGGGCAATAAAGATCTGATGGATCTTTTGCAGAAGGCCGGGCGGATTGCCATTGACAGTAAAATGTATAAAAAAGCGCTTGGTTATTATACGGAGCTGCTCTCAGTCGCAGGTCATGACAAGGTGCGTGGTCATGCCATGGTTCAGATTGCTGCTATGGAGCGCAACCTCGGGAATGACAATGAAAGTCTTAAGTGGATTTCGAAATTTCTGGGTCGTTATCCTTATCATGATCAACGGGGGAAGGCGCTGTACATGTTGCTTGACATTCAAATTGAGAAAGGCGCTTCTGACGGAACAGTTATAAAGACTGCTATTGCGGCGGTTAACGCTGATTCACGTAACGAAAAGGCTCTGGACACTTTGATGCTTGTGGGCAGGAAGCTTGAGGCAATGGGCTTGCCGGGTCTTGCGCAGGAGCAGTACGACAAGATATCGCTTTTGAGATTTGTTAAGACAGGCAAGAGTACGGGGCCTCGATTCATACACCTGGACAATGAGTCAACCATAGCAAAAGCTATTCTTGGGAACGCGCGTTGTCTGATGAAGATAGGCGAAGAAGTGAAAGCTGATCGCCTGCTTCGCGAGTTGTGCAATTCACTGGAACCGGGCAGGCTTCATTCAGAAGCGGCTTATAACTGGGCGTTGATAGCGTTGAAGAATGATCAGGCGCGGGAAGCTATGCGGCGGTTTAATCTCATTCATACAGAGCTTGCCGACAAGCATGTTGCCGCAAAGACTGTTTTTGAAAAGATGCGCCTGAATATGGGTGAGCGTGGATATTCAAAGGAAGCGGCTGATGATCTTCTGGCTCATATTTCTGACATGCCTGGCAAAGACAACACGGAGTTTATTCGGAAGGCCTACCTGGCGTGTTTTGATTCTCTTTATCAGGAAGGCCGCCTGGATGAGATGAAGGAATTGCTTGAGTTGGTCAGGCTCAATAATCATTCCGATTATATTCCGATGGTGGAGATGAATTTGCGTCTTGGCAAATCTATTTTGAAAGATCGCGGGATGGAAGCATTTATTGCTTATATCAAGAGTCATAATGAGTATTACCAGAAGGTTGGAGTTAACACGATAATAGATAACGTGGATGGTTTCAGGCGCAAGATGGGCAAATACCTTTAACATGGTTGTTTTGCGGGGCCATCCAAATTGTTTGGAGATACGGGAATGAATGATGAACAGATTATTTCGTCAATGGTGAAGGGAAGAGAATGCTGTCGGAATCTTGTAAACGCTTATGAGCAGGCAAGGAAGAATGGGGCCGGCGGTGAAGGAGCGAATTCAGGGGATGAGGTTTCGATGCTGGAGGGAGCGGACGGCGCTGTTACCAAGATGCTTTCTCATATGAGCAGTATTCCCGGCAAGCCGCAAGAGCTTATGATTGAAGATGAAAACAAGAAATATGCGGCTCGCTTGCTTGGTGAGATCAGGGATTTACTGGAAAGGGCCATGATAATGGAGCGGGAGTTCCGCAATACTGTTCAGGCTAATCGAATAACGGGTAGAGGAATGTAGGAGAAAAGAGATGACGGTGGAAAGTCCGGCAGGCAGCGCTTCAGATGCAATACTGAAAATACAGGATGCTTTTGACCAATTTGAGACTCAAAGTTCGGTATTGAAAGAGTCATATGATGAGCTGAAGAAGGATCTTGCGAGGACGAACAGGAGTCTTAATCAGAAGAATCAAGAACTGTCCACTAACATTGCCGAACTAAAGGCAATGTCGAGTCGTCTCCAGTGCATCCTGGACAGTCTTGCTGATTGCGTTCTTGTTATTGACGATAACATGTGCATAGAGCAGTGCAATCCTGCTGCTGAAGCCTTGTTGGGGATATCGCGTGAATCCATATTGGGAAGGTCTTATGAGAGCATTACCAACGGGCTGGGTGATGTGGAAGCTGTCAGAACGGTGCTGAATACAGGGAATTCCCTGGTGGATTGTCAGCGGGAATCTGATGAAGGAAGCTGCGGGGGTATGGTAGCGCTTGCCAGCGTAGTTCCTATACGCTCGGGCAATGAAGAGACCCTTGGAGTTGTTGAGGTTCTGCGTGACATGACTCAGCTGCGCATGCTTGAAAAGAAGGCATATCAGCAGGAACGAATGGCTGCGCTTGGACAGATGGCGGCAAGTGTTGCTCATGAGATTCGCAACCCGCTTGGGACTATAGAGGGATTTGCCCGTCTGCTCCATCGCGACCTCAAAGACTCTGAGTCTCATTCCAGTCTGGCCGGAAAGATAATAGAGGGAGTTCAGAACTTGAACTATGTAATAACGAATCTGTTGACTTATGCCCGGCCTACTTCTCTTCAGTGTAATGAATTTGAAGTGTCCGTTCTGTTGGAGGAGGTCAGGGAGATGCTTGGGGACAGCGCCGGAAGGCAAACGGTAAGCATTCATGTCGGGGAAGCTGATGCTTCGCGGAAACTGTATGCTGACATGCGTCAGATACGTCAGGTTGTGCTTAATCTTGCGCTTAATGCGATACAGGCTTGTGGCGATGGCGGGAATGTCCATATGAGTTGTGAATACAGGAAGAAGAATATTGTGCTGAGAATCAATGATGACGGCTGTGGAATGACAGAAGCCGAGATGGAATCTATTTTTGATCCATTTTACACATCCAAACATGGCGGTACCGGGTTGGGGCTTTCTTTATGTCATAAGATTGTGCAGTCGCATGGCGGGGAAATGCGAGTGTTTAGTGAGCCGGAGAAGGGGTCAACTTTTGAGGTGATAATCCCGGACGGCGCCGGGATGGGAGGCAGGTGAGACTAAGATGATTTCAAGTGTAGAGAATGCTCTTGTTGTTGATGACGACGTTTTGATGCGGGATTTTGTAGTTGAGACGTTGACTCGAAACAAGATTAGTGTGACGCAGGCTGGCAATGGGAATGACGCCATGCGCATGCTTCAGGAGAACGACTTCGATATAGCCTTTATTGACATAAAGATGCCTGGTTTGAGCGGACTGGATCTACTCAGGAAGATGAAGGAAGACGGTATAGAGACAATAGCGGTAATCATAACTGCCTTTGGGACTGTTGAGCAGGCTGTTGACGCTATGAAGATGGGTGCAGCGGATTTCTTAATGAAGCCATTCTCTCCTGAACAGGTTGAACTGATTATAAAAAAGGCCAGAGACCTTGTTGAATTACAGGCTCAGAACAAATACCTGAAAGAAGAACTGGGTTGGACGCTGCCTCGGGGGCGTCAACTTGTTGGCCGATCCGAGCGAATAAGGGGACTTATGAGTTCCATTGAACAGGTAGCGGTTTCTTCTTCAACAGTGCTTATATCCGGTGAAAGCGGGACAGGCAAGGAATTGGTTGCGCTAGCCATACATTCTTTAAGTGAGCGGCGGAACAGGCCTTTTGTGAGAATGAACTGTGCGGCTGTTCCTGACACGCTCATGGACAGTGAGCTTTTTGGTCATGAAAAAGGGGCCTTTACCGGAGCAACGTCAAGGAGGGTCGGCCGGTTTGAACTGGCTAATGGCGGCACGTTGCTTCTTGATGAAATCAGTGAGATGAAGACTGAGCTTCAGAGTAAGCTTCTGAGGGTTTTACAGGAGAGGGAATTTGAGAGGGTAGGGGGGACAAGGACGATACGCAGTGACTGTAGAGTTATTGCTACTACTAATCGGGACATGCAGGAATTGATCGATAACGGTCAATTCCGGAAAGACCTGTTTTTTCGTCTGAATGTATTGCCAATAGAGGCTCCGCCGTTGCGCGAGCGAGCCAGCGACATTCCGCTGCTGGTGGACTCTTTTCTTCGGAAGTACTCTGTGAATGGAAAGGGCAACAGCAGCAAGGCGCAATTTTCTTCTGAAGCTATGGAGGCGCTTAAGAAATATGACTGGGCTGGTAATGTCCGGGAACTTGAAAACCTGGTGGAGCGGTTATGCGTTATGAATTCCGGCAAGGATATCACTCTGGCGATGTTGCCACCGGAGATAAGGAACGGTCATTCTGTGCCTTGTGAGCAGAAGAATGAATTTGTTGCTGCTTCTGACGAAGCTGATAGCGGCAATACGATATCACCGAATTGCGAAACCACTGAGGCGGAAATCTGCAAAAGCGATGAAGCGCAGGCAGAACGGAGCTTGAATCTTTCTGATATTGAGAGGAAGGCAATTATGGAGTCTTTACAGCGCATGAACGGGCGTAAACAAAAGGCGGCCGACGAGTTAGGCATAAGTGTGCGCACTTTGAGGAACAAGATAGCGAAGTATCGGGGCGAGGGCTTTGAAATCTAAGAAATGGCATGGTGTCTGCTAAATATTCTATGGTGAGCGAGGCATAATATGAGTGATACGGTTGAAATGCTGAAAAAAATGGTTGATCTTTGCAGCGCCAGGCATTCGGTTCTGGCTCACAACATTGCCAATGCGGACACCCAGGGTTACAGGCGGCAGGACGTCAAATTCAGTGATGCCCTCAGCTCGGCAGTCAAATCCGGGGATATTGGCCGGGTTAAATCTTTGAATCCGGAGGTAGCGACTGATGAGGCGGCTAAGGTGGGGGAAAACGGCAACAGTGTACGGAGGGAGCAGGAAGTTGTATCAATGACGAAGAACAAGCTTTTATATGATGTTTCGATTCAGTTGCTTTCCAAGAAATACTCCGGAATGCGTAAGGCCATAAGGGGGCAGTAGATGCAGGCATGGGCAAATTTGTTTTTAGACAAGGAGAATAGAAATGGGTGAGGAAATTTCACTTATACCCGGGATGGATATAAGCGCCAGCGCTCTTGATGCGGGAAACAG
>CAYTRK010000009.1:0-5788 GCA_964440205.1 uncultured Victivallaceae bacterium | reverse complement strand
CTAATGCGAACTCGTCTGCAGGGGCGGACGGAAAAGTTTTCCGCCGGAAAAGGGTCATATTTGCCGAAAAGGTGGCAGAATCTTTAAAGAATTCAGGGTCTGGCAACCAGAGGGAAACGGGCGCCGGGGTTGAGATAAAGGAAATTTCGGATGATCCAAGGCCTTTGAAGAAGATTTACAGGCCCAATCATCCTGACGCTGACGGGGAAGGGTATGTGACCAAGTCGAATGTCAATACGGTTGAGGAAATGGTGGAAATGATGAGGGCAACAAGATCTTATGAGGCGAATATTGCAGCCATAAGACTTGCCAGGGATATGGCGCACAAAGCATTGGAAATTGGCAAATAGAGGTGACTTATGAATATGGATATGATTTCTGAAGGTTCAGGTCCGGAACGGCTTGACAACGAGAGATCTCATTCTTTGCCTTCGCGGTCTAAGGAGTCGGGATCTCCTGATATATCGTTTCAGGATTTGCTGAAGGGGTTAGTTCAGCAGGTTGATTCTCTTCAGAAGGAGGCGGATGCGTCGATTCAGGGGCTTGCTACCGGCGAGACAACTGACATCCACGATGTGACCATGAAGATGGAAGAAGCCGGCATTGCATTTGACTTGATGATGCAGGTGCGGAACAAGCTGGTAGAGGCTTATCAGCAGATCATCAAGATGCAACAGTGACTTGCTGTGGTACGCACTTATGAATTTTGAAAGGAGCTTGAAGTATGGCTAACACTGTTCAGTTAATGGGGCATCAACTCAGGGAGATCTGGAAGCATTTTGGCATAAACGAAAAGATCAGTGTTTTCGTGGGTGTGTTTGTCACTGTCGTTATACTTTCCGGGCTTGTGTACTGGAGTTTAAAACCCAGTTATCAGTTGCTCTATGCTGGTATGACGCTTGAGGATGCCGCTGCTGCGCAGGAAACTTTGCAGGATGAGCAGATAAAGGTGCAGCTAAAGGATTCCGGCCGATCTGTCTATGTTCCTGCCAAAGACGTATATCGAGGCCGTTTGTTGCTGGCAGGGGAGGGACTGCCCAAAGAGACCTCGGCGGGATTCGAGCTTTTTGAAGAACCGAAGTTCGGGCTGACCGATTTTGCGCAGAAGATAAATTATCAGAGGGCTCTTCAGGGGGAACTTGCAAGGACGATATCGTTGATGGAGGGAATAAGTTCTGCGAGGGTCATGCTTGTTCTGCCTGAGGATAAATTGTTCAGTCGGGAGGACAAGGAGGCCAGCAGCGCGTCTGTTATGCTGAATCTTGCGCGTGGGCGGCAGCTTTCTTCGGGACAGATAGGCAGCATACGGCAGCTTGTCAGCAGCGCCGTGCTGGAACTGAACGACTCGGGTGTGACGATAACCGATCAATACGGAAATACGCTTGCGAAGACCAGCGGCAAAGATTCGGACGATATTGAGATGGCAGGCGAGCAGTTTGAGGCCCAGCAGCGATTTGAACAATTTTTGACGCAGAAGGCCCAGCAGATGCTCGACAAGGCTTTGGGGCCGAACAGGTCTATTGTTCGGGTAACAGCGGCATTGGATTTCAGCACGATGGAGAAAACGAGAGAGATTTTTGACTCTGAGAATCGTGTGGCCACAAGTGAGACGATAAAGTCTGAGTCTACCAGCAAGCCTGTAATGGCGGGTAGCCTGGATAATGCTAATGCGAGTGTCAGAGTTTCCGACCCCGGGAATCTATCGGTGGAGCAATCGTCAAGCACCACTGAGAGCGAGGAGATTGACACTCGATACGCGGTACCTGCGGGAACAGAGCGTATTGTTAAGAATGGCGCTTCAGTAGAGGGTATTTCTGTTTCCGTATGTGTTGCGCAGAATGATGAACCGAGAACATCTGAAGAATTGACGAACATTGAAGAAATGGTTAAGACAGCGGTGGGATTTGTTGATGACGCGGGAAGCCGTAAGGACAGAATAAAAGTGTTTGAGACCAGTTTCCCTGAAGTCGAGACGGCTCCTGCCTATCCATGGTGGCAGAATCTTCCTGTGTCTGTAAGTTCTTTACTCAACGGATTTCTTGCCCTGCTTGTTTTGGTCGCGATATTCATCATAAGCCGCAAGGCTATTTCGGCGCTCTCGGTGGAGCGTGAAGATATTGGTGTTTCTGTTGCCAATCTTCAGGACGTGCAAGGCAACCAGGCTGGAGCATTGCAACCTGGTGGCGCTGCAGAGATGTCTTTTGATGATGTGGCGAGTCTTGCCGAACAGAATCCCAAAGCTGTTGCCGCGTGGATTACTAATGTTACCAAATAGGTCAGGTTAGCGCGGTTATCGGTGTCGCTTTTTTGTTTCAGCCCGGGGTTAACGGGCGGTAAATACAGAAATACATAAACATGGCTACAGAAAGAGAATTAAGCACGATAGAAGAGATCGCGGTATTGATCGCCAGTCTTGATGAGAAGGTGGCTGCATCGATACTGCAGCAACTTGAGCCTCATACCATGAGTCGTGTTGCTGATGCTATAAGGAATCTGGGTATTATATCCGGAGAAGAGCGGGAAAAAGCTATTCGTGATTGTGTCCAGGGAATTGTTCAGATGGGCAGGGCGGTGCAGGGGGACGAGAAGACGGTTGGTTCGCTTCTCAAGCAGGCAATAGGAGAGAAGAGAGCTGCGGCTATGCTTGAGGACAGAACAACAAATACAGCGACTGCATTTAACGATTTGAGAGATGTTTCATCTGAAGAGATAGCTTCTGTGCTTGAATCTGAGCAGCCCTCAGTTGCGGCTATAGTGCTGAAACATCTGCCCGCTCAGAAGGCGGGTGAAATTCTTGGTATGTTGCCTGATGAAATGAAACGTCAGTGCGTTGTGCAGATGTGCACAGGCAAACAGCCCTCTGCGGAGGCTATCAATTGTATACAGAAGTATATCGAGGAGAAGACTGGTCACGAGGAAAACTCCAGCGCGGTCCCTGAGCAGGATGACAAGGTTGGAGTTGTTTCCAATATTCTTCAGAACGTTGACAAGTCCACGGAAGAGTCTCTTCTGGCGGCAATTGATGAAGCGTCGGAGTCACTTGGTGGTGAGATACGTGATCGGTTGTTTACATTTGAAGACATAGTGAGGATGGACGATGTAGCGATGCGCCGTATTCTCCAGGAGATTGACATGACGCTTCTAAGCCAGGCTTTGCGAAACGCTTCAATGGATGTGCAGGGGAAGTTTTTTAATAACATGTCAAAACGCGCTCGCGAAGGTCTTAAGCAGGAGATGGAATTTTCTCAGAAGATGAAGCGTTCGGAAGTGGAGGCCAAACAGAAGGAGATAGTCAACATTATAAGATCGCTTGAAGCTGATGGCCAGATTAACATCGGGGAGGAGGGGGGTGACGAGTATGTCTGAATGCATCTCTGTAAGCGGGGGTTTTACGCGACTTGTCTCCGCGGGGTCTGACGACATTGTTGTGGTGAGTGAATCAGAGCAAAGCGACGATTGGCGTACCAAGCAGGTGAGGCAGCAGGCATTAAAGGAAGCTGAGGACTCTTTCAACAGCCGTTTGCGGGAATTGGAAGAAAAGCAGAGAAAGTTCTGGGAGTCCTTTGAGAGCGCTTTCGATAAATTTGTCGGGGACATGGATGCAAAGCTCAACAGAGAAGTTATTGAGTTATCCGCGCGTATAGCGGAGGTTATACTGCGTCATGAATTACCTGATCGGGAAATGACCTCTGAAGTGATTCGTGAGGTTTTGCGCCCGCTTGTGGATTTTCAGGGTGTTCAGGTCAGGATGAATGCAGAAGACGCTCAATGGGTGGAAGATGAGGACAGCAATAGTTTTCTTGCATCTCTGCGCAACAAGGTTGAGATAGTGGGCGACAACTCGTTGGAGCCCGGCGATGTAATGATCAAGAGCCGTAACGGCATTTTTGATGCGCGGGTTCCTGAGCGTCTTGAGCTTGTAAAAGAAAAGCTGGTTGAGCGGTACAATAATGCATCTGAAGAAGAAAGTTGAAGTGGACCTTACGAGCTTAAGCCGTGGGATTGAACAGGAATGCACGGCCAGGAGTGAGGGGCGCGTATCCAAGGTAATAGGGCTTACTGTTGAATCGGTTGGTCCTCGCATTTCGGTTGGTGATCTTGCATGGATAGAAACTGTTAATGGTTCTACCAGGAAGCGTATACCTGCAGAGGTAGTGGGTTTTCGCGATGAGTTTGTTCTGTTGATGCCTGTGGAGCATCTTGCGGGCATTCGGCCTGGCGCCAGAGTGATTCCTGCCGGCCGCATGAGTGTTAACGTCGGCGACGGATTACTTGGCAGGGTGGTAGACGGCATCGGGCGACCTGTAGATGGAGGGGAGCCTCTGACCAATACGATTCCGATGGATACGGAAAAGAGAGCTCCGAAGCCTCTTGACAGGGACCGGCTTACGGATGTTTTTGCCACAGGAATAAGGGCTATCGATGGTGTCTTGACGTGTTCAAAAGGCCAGCGCCTGGGAATTTTTTCCGGCAGTGGAGTTGGTAAGAGTGTAATGCTTGGCAGCCTGGCGAGGAACTCCTGTGCTACTGTAAATGTAATTGCCCTTATTGGCGAGCGAGGCAGGGAGGTTCGCGAATTCATTGAGAACTGCCTTGGAGATGGTTTGTCCAAGTCAGTTGTGGTGGCGGTGACATCTGATGAATCAGCGTTGATGAGGATAAAAGGCGCTTCAACGGCCATGGCTATTGCGGAGTATTTTCGGGACCGGGGTGAGAACGTTCTTTTTCTCATGGATTCGGTTACCCGGTATGGCATGGCGCAGAGAGAGATAGGCCTTGCGGTAGGGGAGCCGCCGACAACGAAGGGGTATCCGCCCAGTGTTTTCGGACTTCTGGCGAGACTTCTTGAGCGTTCGGGTTCTTCGGAAAACGGAAGCATAACCGCATTCTACTCAGTTCTTGTGGAAGCTGACGACATGAATGATCCTATAGCCGATGCTGTGCGATCGATACTTGATGGGCATATTGTATTGACTCGCGAGCTTGCCGAAGCCAATCACTATCCTGCAATAGACATTTCTGCAAGTATAAGCCGGGTGATGGGCGAAGTGGTCAGCAGGGAGCAGCGCGAGAATGCTAACCGGCTCAGGTCGTTGATATCGGTATACAGAAAGGCTGAAGATCTGATTGACATTGGCGCGTACGTCCGAGGGACTAATCCCAAGATTGACGAGGCTTTGGATAAGATCGCTGCGATCAACGACTTTCTGTGTCAGCACTATGAAGTATCTTCTCCTTTTGAAAATACCCTTGAAGATTTAAAGAAGGTTGTATCTTGAAGGCGTTCGAGTTTTCGCTTCAGCGTGTCCTTGAAGCTCGCGAGGCTCTTGCCAGGAAAGGTGAGCAGCAACTGGCTCAAAATTTACGGCTTTTAAAAAGGACGGAGGAAGAGCTTGAGAAGATCGAGGAATCTATGTCCAGGCAGGTAAGGTTGCTGCGAGCTGGATTCAGGGAAAAAAGTAACATCCACGAAGTTTCCGGAGAATACGGGTACATAGATTTTCTGCGAAAACAGAAGGATGAAGCTTTGGAAAGGATTTCTGAGGCACAAAAACAGGTTAAGCTGGCAAGGATGGAACTTCTCAGGTTAACGAGAGACAGGAAGAGTCTTGAACGACTTAGAGAGCGGGAGAAGCAGGAGTGGCTGGTGAGTCAGAAGAGGGCGGAGCGAATACAGATGGATGAATTGGCTTCTGTAAAATTCTTTTATGAATCCTGAAAATTGACAGTAAGGGTAAAAGTTTTATGAAAACGAATGAAAGCTGAGAAGATCGATTGACGACTACGG
>CAYTRK010000008.1:0-21003 GCA_964440205.1 uncultured Victivallaceae bacterium | reverse complement strand
TTTCGGGCACATATAAAGAACCGAATTAACCCACAGATTCTGCTGAGGAGGCTTTCTTCTTATCATAGAGGAGCCAGGTGAAATCACCGAATGAGTTTGTAAAAACGTATCCGCGCGTGGCGTCAAATTAGCCGCGCAACATTCAGCTTCGTGGCTATTCTGCCCAATGGCGAGGTTCATGCGTGCAGGAAATTCCCGTCTCCCATCGGCAATGTACTGGATTCAGACCTTGCGGTGATATACGACTCGCCGAAGGCGGAGAGGTATAGAAATGGCGCGAGAACCTGCCGAGACTGCCGATTGCGGTACACCTGCGGAGGGTGCATGGCCATAACCGCGAGTGGCGGGAAAGACCCGTTCGAAGAGACTGATCCCTTCTGCTTCATTGATTCGGGCCTGTTAAAGTAAAGGATGGCGCGCCCACGGGGAGTCGAACCCCGCTTACCAGGATGAAAACCTGGGGTCCTGTCCGATAGACGATGGGCGCGCTTTTTCGAAGCCTCGCAATGTATCATATCAAATCCTCAGGGCAAGCAAAACATTTCCTGGTCTTTTTTTCGGCCTAACCTGCATATTTTACAGGCTCCTACGAAATCCTGTGAGATATGCGGGCTAAATGTTTGAGTACTGCCTGCAAGTCTGCCCATGCTTCGTGCTTCGCCGATGGATTGCGCAGAAGATATGCCGGGTGATAGGTGGGCATTACATCAATTTCCTCGAAGGTGAGCCATTTGCCGCGCAAACGGGTTATTGGGGTGGTGATATCAAATAACCCGTGGGCTGCTGTTGCGCCCATGGTGATAATCACTTTTGGTTTAAGTAGGGCTATCTGCTCTTTCAGGTAGGGCAGACATGTGTCCATTTCAACAGGAAGGGGCTTGCGGTTGCCGGGCGGCCTGCATTTGAGGATGTTGCCTATAAAAACCTCATCCCTCGTATATCCCATGGCCTTTATCATCTTCGTGAGCAATTCCCCGGCCCGTCCAACAAAGGCTTTGCCCTGCCTGTCCTCGTTCGCGCCGGGCGCTTCGCCGATAAACATGATATCCGGATTATCGCAGCCCTGGCCCGGAACTGTCTTGTTCCTGCTTTGATGCAGTGAACACTTTGTGCATTGCGCGATCGCTGTTGCTATGGAAGCGAGGCTGCCGCTGGTTTCGGTCGGCACGTCGGGTGGGAGAGCGTCCGCTTGGGCGCTGTCTCTAATGGAAGAACCTTTATCCACTTTGGCCTCGCGTATCGCCGCGAGATCCGACATAAGGACATCCAGTTGCTTGCCCTCGTCGGCCATAAAACGAACATATTCTTCGATGGTTTCTGTTAATTTATCCGCTGACAATTTTTCTTCTCCCGCCGGGTCGATTTACCGGATGTCGCAACTTTCTGAAGTGGTATTGACCCCGGAATAAGACGCCTGAGCTTCGCGTTTTGCCTTGTGAACCTCCAGCCCTTTCACAAAAAGTGGTCCGACCAGCACATAGATAAGCCCCAGACACAGCATTACCAGGGCGACATGGCTTGAAACCCGGGGTTCGAGCAGCCAGAGCAGAGCTACCAAAACGATACAAGGTACGAATATAAACGTCTTCTTGGTTGGTTTAGGGTAACGAAGATTGCTGACCTGGAGTGATATAAAAACAAATATCCCCACCAGAAAAATTGCGGCGAACCATCCATGACCAAGAGAGAAATACGGTTTTAAGTGCGATTGATTTCCCGGCGCCTGGCTTAGGAAGACAAAAAGAGCTACCCATGCCGCATTGGCTGTAATGGGCAATCCTGCGTAGCCGGCCTGTCCCCGGTAAGGGTCTTTTACTTTGAACCTTGCCAGCCTCACAACTCCGGACAGCGCTACCGCCGAAGGCAGCAATACGCGCCAGATTGCTTCTGTTGCCTCCAGGGTTACCGCGAAAATCAGAACGGCAGGCGCAATACCGAATGCCGTCAGGTCCACATAGGTGTCCAGCTCGGCCCCGAAATCGCTGCGGGCGTTGAGCCATCTGGCAAGATTGCCGTCCAGACCGTCAAGAACCATGGCCAGCATTATCAGTTGGGAAGACAGGCAGTAAAGGCCGTGTTTTCCGCTTTGCATACCTTCGATTGTTATAAGTATGCTCAGAAAGCCGGCCAGCATCGCCAGTAGCGTAACAATAGTAGGAGTTATCTGTCGCCAATTCATAACGAACATTGTAATGGAACACCTTGCAAAATGCTAATGCGAATATTTTTCATTTGTGTAGCGCCGCTTCCGCTGCCTCAGGCATGAAACTATGCGTTGAAAGTCTTCAGGCCAGGGGGCAGAGAAATTCAAAGTATTGCCGCTGGCAGGATGACAAAATGACAGCGCTTCCGCGTGCAACATCTGCCGGAGAACGGGCATGTCCAGTCGCGGGTCCTGACGTCTGCTCCTGTATTGTTTGTCGCCTAGTATGTGATGTCCGATGGATTTGGAGTGTACCCTGATCTGATGTGTCCGGCCTGTCCGCGGATAAAACCTGACTAGTGAGCAGTCGCCATAATCCTCTTCGACGCTGTACCGGGTTTGAGCTTCTCTGGCCGTCCTGTTGGCGGAGCGGGGGTCTGTTTTACGAGTATCGGCAACGGCCATCTTCTTTCTGTCGCTCCTGCTGCGGGTAACAGGCTTGTCGATATTTCCGCGCTCAGGTTCTGGAACACCCGCCACAAGCGCGAGATATTCCTTGTACACTTTGCTTTCCTTGAACTGCTGAGAGAGTTTCTCCATGGTTCTGGCTGTTTTCGCGCATACAAGCGCGCCGCTTGTGTCCTTGTCGAGCCTGTGCACGATGCCCGGTCTGAGTTCATCTCCTATCCCGGCAAGGTCGTGGCAGTGATGCAACAGGGCGTTAACAATTGTTCCCGAGGTGCGGCCGGCTCCGGGGTGAACCACAATCCCCGCGGGCTTGTTGATTACGATCAGCTCGGAATCCTCATAGAGCACATCAAGGGGGATATCTTCAGGCACGATCTTTACAGGGACAGGTTCGGGGACAACAACTTGCACCGTTGTTCCGGGGGATACTTTTTTGTGGGCAGATGTCGGCTGGCCGTCGACCGTGACACAGCCGTTGTCTATAAGCTTACGGATTCTTGACCGGGAGAATTCTTCAAGTCTTTTTGCCAGCCATACATCCAGGCGATTATTCCCTGCCGCTGGTTCTACCTCAAATTTCATTGTGCCTCGTTCTGAATTTCCGTCTGCCGCCCTTTGCTCGGAAAGCTCAATGCCACCAATCCAAGGACAATCAGGAAGAGACTGGTCACCTGCGAAACCGTAAGCCCCATTATGAATATTTCGTGGTCTCCTCGCAGGAATTCCAGTAGAAATCGTCCCGGAGGATAAGTGAAGCAATAAAGCGCAAGAATCCGACCGCTTTTGTTTCTGTCTCTGTGAGTGTAGGCCCATAGCAAGAGAAAATAGACCATCAGGTTGAATCCGGACTCGTAAAGCTGCACGGGATGAACTGGAAGAGATTCTGCGGTAAACTTCGAAATCTTTTCGAGATCAACATGCTTATACCACGCGTAACTGCCGGCCGGAAAACGCACTCCGAAAGGGCCGTGCCATATCTTTCCGTAACAGCACCCGTTCAGAAAGCATCCAATCCTGCCGAAGAAATGGGCCAGCGGCACCGACACTACCACGAAATCCAGCAACCCCTGTATGTCCTCCCTGTGCCTGCGGGCAAATATGATAAGGGCGATACCGGAACCGAGGAACCCGCCGTAATAGATCAGCCCCCCTTTCCAGAGCATTATTATCTCTACCGGGTTTCTCATGAACTGGCCGATGTCGGACAGCACGTAAGCCACCCTCGCGCCCAGCAAGCCCGAGACCATAATCCAGAAAAGAAGGTCCGAACAGTAGCTGAAATCCCGGTTGTCCCTCTTTCCGATGAAATACCAGTTAACCAGTCCGGCAAGAAATCCTGTAGCCATCATTACCCCGTACCAGGTTATGGTCAATCGACCTATTTCAAGCAATATCGGATGCACAGAGACCCCCTTGCCGGTATTTACCGGCATTTGTTAAACAGCGCATTACCCAAAATTTCATATGGACATATACTTTGCGCTCACATAGTCTATAATTACCAAGATCAAGGGATGATCAAGGAGAAATAATGTCAGACGGGGACAAGTCGGTAGATATTAGAACAGATCCGGTGTCGGAGATCAATTGCAGTAACTGCAGCTCCGTCATTGATGTTGAAGGGATCGACCGCTTTATTAAGGTCGAATGCCCGGAATGCCATAACATGGAAGTGGTGCCCGCGCGGCTGGGTCCCTTCCTTCTTCTTGAACTCATCGGGTCGGGCGGAATGGGCGGAGTATACAGGGCCAGGGACGAGTCTCTGGGCCGCATGGTGGCAATCAAGGTCATGCTCAAGTCGTATGGCGATGATTCCGATTTTGTAGAGAAATTCAAAAAAGAAGCGCAGGCTACTGCCAAACTTAACCATCCGAATATCGTCCAAATCTATTCCTTTGGACAGGAAAAAGGACAGCCGTATATCGTGATGGAATTCATAGGCGGCAGGCGTTTTGACAAGATGGTGGACGCAGGCGAGCCGCTGAATCCCGCACTGGTTCTAAAAATAGGCATTGATGCAGCCCAGGGGCTGAGCGCAGCCGAAGAGGCGGGGCTGATTCACGGTGATATCAAGCCCGAGAATGTCTTGTTGGACGAAAAGATGCAGGCCAAGATCGTCGACTTCGGAATTGCCAGTGTGGCCAACGAGCAGGAAAGCGGGGGCATCTGGGGCACCCCGTATTACATAGCGCCTGAAAAAGTCAAGCGCCAGAAGGTCGATTCGCGCGCAGACATATATAGCCTTGGCGCCACTATGTATCATGCCCTGGCCGGTCGCCCTCCATTCGAAGGCAAGACACCCATTGAAGTTGTTAAAGCCCGTTTTGAAACAGCTCCTCCCGACCTACAGAGGGTTTCGCCCAAAGTGAGCAGAGAAGTGGCGGGGATAATTTCCCGCATGCTACAGGTTGAACCGGCGAGGCGTTATCCCACTTATGCTTCGGCAATCAGTGATATGCGGAAAGTTCTCAGGGAAATGGGCGGTGGACGCGGGCTGGGCGGACACAAAAAAGTCAAGACTGTTGTGAGACGGAAAGGCACTTCAGGTCCGGGCAAAGCTCCCGTACGCGTGCCGACAAAAAAGAATGTCACTAGAATTTCAACGGAAAGACCTGCCCAGAATTACGAAGTCCAACATGACGAAGGCACGTCTACAGGCGATGCACTCGCTGAATATCGGCAGCGAGCGCTGGGCGGAGGGCAGGCCCAGAAGAAAAAGAAGACAGGAGGCAAGAAGGTAGGATCCAAGGTGTTTCTATGGTTTCTCTTGATCATAGTCCTTCTTGGCGGCGTTGGAGGCGGCGCCGCGTACCTTATAGGTAAAAGGCAGAGAACCATCAGAATTCGCAAGGAGTTTATAGCCCTTGCCAGGGCCAAGGATTCATCCGCAGAGTTTTTTTCCAGAATTGCCCTCTCGGCGACAAACCTCAACGAACTGGGAGAAAATGCTGAACAACGGATTGCCGCAGCCACGAATGCGGCGGTTTACGTCACCGGCGAACCAATAACAATTGCAAAACCTGTCCCCCTGGAACCGGAAGAAGAGACAAAATCCGAAGACCAGGCAGCAGGGGAAACAAATGGTGAAGAACAGGAAGCCGCGGCCAAAGAGAAAAAGATCGAAGAAACAATAAAGAAGCCCGATAAATCCGACCTGCAGCATGGCGTAATGACTAAAGAGGCTCTCGAGAGACAGAGGGCAAAGCATTCCACCGCGGCGCAGAATAAAAAGGAAAAAGAGAAAGAGGAAAAGAAGAAGCCAGAAGAGGAACCCGAACCGGAAGAACAGAAACGCGAGCCGGTAAAGAAAGAGCCTGAGATCGTCGAATTGACGCGGGAGGTGGTCGAATATGCCAACCGTATCATCGTGTTGTCGAAAGAAGGCAAGTCTATATTTGAAAGTTCTGTGCAGCTCGCGGAAAAGGCTGAGGACTCCACAAGGTCGATCGAGGCTCGAAAGATCGCTGGTATGCTTGAAATCAACATGAACAAGATGGATTCTATGCTGGCGGAATCAGAGGATTTGCTTGAACAGACCGACGAACCAATGGAGGAGATAGAGGAGATACTGGAAAAGGAAAAGAAAATACGCGAGGCGAGGGAAAAAGCCCGCCTCGAAAAAGAGCGCAAAGAAAAAGAAAAAGCCGAACGGCTCCGCAGAGAGCGGGAACACAAGGCAAAGGTCAAGCGCGAACTCGAGAATGCGCGCAATGAGCTTCGCGAAGCACGCCGCCTGCTGAGTGTGCACAAGTACGGTAAGGCTGTCAAAAGACTTTCAAGAGAAAAATCTTCTTACACAACGGACGAGGGGAAGGCGGCGTTTGAAACCGTGATCGAACGTTACCGGTTGCTGGAGGATACTAAAGAATACATTATCAAACGGCTCAGCAAGAAATCCATGCCGTGGGGCTGGATTCGCGGGGACGGGCAACGCGAGGATGTGCTGGGCGCGAACGAGAAACACATCAGGCTGAAGGGGCGCAAAGTGCCTTGGGAGAAGATAAACGCAAGACAGATGTTGAGCTTTATTAATTACTATCTTGCGAGGAGAGACACCATGACTCTCAGGCAGCTCGGGAAATACAGCCTTGGCGCGGCTGTGTACAGCAAGGAACACGGCGCTGAAAAGACCGCACAGAAGTTTCTAGACAAGGCGATTTCACATTATCCGCGAATTAACGAGAAGGCGGAAGTAGTCATGGATGATGTGCTTGAAGACGGGGAATCGTCCGAAAGCGAAACGCCAGAGGACAATAGCGGTGACAGCGGGTTCGGATTCTGATATTGACGAATTTTTGCCCCTTTGACTTATGATTTCTGCGGTCCGTCAGGATCGAGTTTGAAACCAACGGCATCAATTTTCTCCCGTCCAAATTTGTCTTGAAGGCTCTTCAGAATTGTATCTTTCCAGTACCGTGATAATTCATTAAGCCACACGGAACTGTCCACAAAAATAACCAGGCGTTTGCCGTCCATCCTTCCCGGACGCGCGTGTTTTGCCACCGATTCCCCTACCAGAGAGGGCCATTGGCTGTGAAGCTTTTCAAGCCAGGCCGCCGCACGTGGTTTGAGTCCTCCCATAAGATAACGGATTGTTCCCTCTATAGGATGAATCTCCTCAGGTTGCAGTCGTGTTTCGTCCCCGGCAATCCGGCACCTTTCGCGTTCGACTTCCCACTGTCCTCTGCGCATGCCTCGTCTATGTTGTCTGTCTTTTGCCATACCTGTTTTCTATGCAAATCAGTCGATTCTCACCTCGCTTATTTGGAAGTTTATCAGACCCGCAGGAAAAAGCCAACAGCTCAAAAAAGCGCTCACCTGTAACTTTGCCCTTGCTATGCCCATATGGTCAATGGCACATTTCTGCTCAAACAGCGCCTTGCACATTTTCGGACGGTATCCGTCTTTTTTAAAAAACAGGAGGATAAACAATGGTTTCCAGAAAAAAACAAACCCGAAAAGGTAATATGCTGATTGCCCAGAGCGGAGGGCCGACAAGAGTTATTAATCAGTCACTGGTTGGGGCTGTACTTGAAGCAAAGCAACAATCCAACGTGAACCGCATTTTCGGATCACTCCATGGAATTTCCGGAATTCTCGGGGAAAATATGATTGATCTGGGAAAAGAACCGAAAACCAATCTTGAACGAGTTGCTGCAACCCCTTCATCCGGACTTGGAACAGTTCGGAAAAAACCAACTGCCAGGGATTGCGAAAAAATATTTCAAATTCTTCATAAATACGAAGTTCGCTTCTTTTTCTATATCGGCGGCAATGATTCAGCGGAAACCGCGCATATCATCAACGAGGAGGCAAAAGAGGGAAATTATGATCTGCGTTGCTTCCATATTCCCAAAACCATTGATAACGATCTGCGAGAAAACGATCACACTCCAGGGTTTGGGAGCGCAGCCAAATTCGTTGCCTCCGCGTTTATGGGGGACAACCTTGACAACAGGGCGCTGCCGGGAGTCAAAATCAACATTGTAATGGGGCGCCATGCGGGGTTCCTTACTGCTGCATCTGCACTGGCAAGAGTGTACCCCGATGACGGGCCGCATCTGATATATTGTCCTGAACGCCCATTCCATATCGAACGGTTTGCCACAGATGTGAATCGCGTCTACAAAAAACTTGGCCGATGTGTGGTGGCGGTTTCGGAAGGAATTTCCGACAAAGACGGCACACCCATCGCTGCAACATATACGGCTGAAGTAGATTCGCATGGCAACGTTCAACTCAGCGGCACCGGCGCTTTGGGCGATTTGCTTGCAGGCATAATCAAGAATAAGACAGACATCAGTCGAGTGCGAGCGGATACGCTGGGCTATCTGCAGCGATCCTACCCTGACACGGTTTCAGAAGTAGACGCAAAGGAAGCAAGGCAAGCGGGAATCTTTGCAGTCAAGCAGGCCGTCACGCATGATATCGACATGTCGGTGGCAATAAAGCGTAAAAACACAAAGAAGTACCAGGTCTATTTTGAGTGCGTGCCTCTTAAAAAAGTCGCAAAAGATACCAGGTCAATGTCTGCAAGTTTCCTTAACAAGGCAGGCAACGATGTCACTAAGAAATTCATTGACTATGTCCGTCCGCTGGTAGGTGAACTTCCCCCTGTCGGCCGCTTCAAAGGCGTACCAGTTAAGAAAAAATAGAGGCGCTGAATAACCTCAACCTATACCGATGCCACCGGGTATGCCTTTACCAGTTCCTGCACTGCGTTGCAGGCGGATTGAATAACGGATTTGTCTTCCGGTTTTTCAATGACATCAGCAATAATGTCGCCGACTTTTTTCATTTCGGCTTCGCCCATGCCGCGTGTGGTCAGAGACGGTGTTCCAATACGTATTCCAGAGGTAACAAATGGACTTTCTTTATCGAACGGTATGGTGTTCTTGTTGACCACAACGTTTGCCTTTTCCAGCACGTTGGCGCAGTTCTTTCCGTTCTGAACAGGGGTTGAAGAAACATCCACGAGCATAAGGTGGTTGTCGGTGCCCTTGCTTACCACGCGCAGACCGCGGGAGATAATTTTTTCGGCAAGCGTTGCGGCATTTCGCACGACCAGTTCGGAATAGGCTCGGAAGTCGTCGCTTGCAGCTTCCTTGAGGCAGACAGCCTTGCCTGCAATAACGTTCATAAGCGGACCGCCCTGGACTCCGGGAAATATTTGCTTGTCCACCTCTTTAGAATATTTATTTTTGCAGAGGATCATTCCTCCACGAGGCCCCCGCAACGTCTTGTGTGTCGTGGTAGTAACAAAATCCGCGTATGGCACCGGGCTCGGGTGGCAGCCTGCGGCAACCAGTCCTGCGATGTGCGCCATGTCGACGGTCAGGTATGCGCCGGTTTCATCGGCAATCTTTCTGAATTTTTCGAAGTCCAGCATCCTCGGATAAGCGCTGGCGCCGGCTACTATCATGCGCGGTTTATGTTCGCGCGCAAGACGCGCAAGCTCATCGTAATCAATCTGTTCGTTTTCTTTGTCTACGCCGTAGGGAATAATTTCGAAGAAGCGGCCCGAGAAATTTACTTTATGTCCATGCGTCAGGTGTCCTCCGTGGGCAAGGCTCATGGATAGTATTTTGTCCCCGGTTTCAAGAACCGAGAAGTAAACTGCCATATTTGCTGCGCTTCCGGAATGCGGCTGCACATTTGCGTGTTCAGCATCGAACAGATCTTTTGCGCGCTGAATAGCGCACGCTTCTATTTCATCAATGTGCCGGCAGCCATTGTACCACCTTTTTCCCGGATAACCTTCGGCGTATTTGTTTGTGGCTACGGAACCTGTAGCCTGCATAACGGCAGCGCTGGTATAATTTTCCGAAGCAATAAGATTGAGAGTCTCTTCCTGCCTCTTACCTTCGTTCTCAAGATCCGTCGCAATCTCATGATCCGTAGTGTAAAGCTCCCGCACGAACTTGCCGCGTCCGGCAAAATGGTCCAGTTTTTCGATTCGCCGCTGATGTCGCTCCACCCCCGAAAACTCTGTCTTTTTCCATGTTTCTATAATTTTTTCAAGGTCGTCGTCCGCTGTGAGAGTCGCTCCGAATACCAGTACATTGGCGTTGTTATGCGACCTTGCAGTCTCTGCCATTTCGGCGTTAAGACAGAGCGCCGCTCTTACACCTGGAAACCTGTTTGCGGCAATAGACATACCCAGGCCTGTCTTACAGATCAGTATCCCCTGCTCAAACTCGCCGCTTGAAACGCGTTTCGCCACTTCGGCGGCAAAATCCGGATAATCGCATGACTCCGGGCTGAAACAACCTATGTCCGAGAGTTCTGCGCCTGGTTCATCCATGATTTGCTTTATGCGGTCTTTGAGATCAATTCCGCCGTGGTCCGATCCTATAGCTATTTTCATCAATACCCCTTATCAGTCTTTTGAGGACCTTGACCGCCCGAATGGCGGACCAGTCCTTCAATTGCATCCCATATCTGGTTTCTGATTTCTCTGTACGCCTGCACCGACATCCCTATCGGGTCGGAAATGCCGTTCCGCCCGCTGGTTCCGCCGTAAGACGTCAAAACTGATACTTTGCTATTAAATTCAGGAAAATTCAAGGCCAGTTGCTGTTCATGTTCCGGAGTCATCACGATTATTCGCGTGAAGGACTCCATCAGATAAGGCTGTACCTGTCTGCTACGGTGCGGTGAAAGGTCGATATTCCACTCCCGCATGACTTCGATTGCCGCGCTGCTTGCCTGCATGCCAGCCATTGTGGCAATACCTGCAGAACCGGCTTTCAGCCCGGCATTGTCCTGTATTCTGTAACGCAGCATGTATTCAGCCATAGGGCTTCGACACACATTGCCGGTACAGACAAAAAGTATGCTTTCTTTTTTCATTTCCTCTTGTACCCCCTGGGCAGCATTTTCGCGTTTTCACTACGAAGTTCTGTGAGATCTGCGGGTTAAATGTTCATTGCTTTTTCGCGGCTTGGTCCGCCTTATCCAGAGCATGCAATCCCAGTAGGATGTCAACAGCTCTGGACATCACAGGGTCGCCTTTTGTCAGCCTCATAAGGGATCTATCCTGTTTTTCCTTCGCTGATACGCTATCTTTTTTGGATTCAGGCGGTGGGTTGCCTTGCGCGGAGCCGGCCCCGTCACTTACAACAATATCCGGCTGAACGCCGCCGGGATCGAATTTTATGCCCGAAGCAGGGATCACTTTTCTTGTGCGAATATAAAGATGCCTGTCTTCTGAAAGGCTGATAGCCTCGCGCAAGGCTGCATCGCCCCGGGTCGGACGGCCCATGATCAGGCACCCTTTCCGTCCCTGGATGGCAGCCGCGAAAAATTCTGATGCCTGATGTGTTTTCTTGTTCACAAGGATCATCAGAGGTATTTCAAATGCGTTTGTGCCGGTTTTCTCCGCAGCGTGTGATTCCACCACATTGTCGTGGGTGTCCACAATCTTGAAAAGCTCCGTGCCTTTCTCAAGGAAGACTCCCGAAACCTTGTCAATCGCCGCAAGGTTAGTTCCCCCAGCGCCTCTAAGGTCCATTATTATACCGACAGCATCTTTGTCATAAAGCTCTGCTAATGCCCCTGTAACCGAGGCTGGGTCGTCATAAAACCCAGCCAGTTTCACTTGCCGGATTCCTTCGGGCCATTTATTCGTCTCGACCACTGACGCCTGCGGTTCTCGTTCCTTCTGATCGGCCTTTAATAATATTCGGGCTTCAGGATCAATGGAGGTGACCATCGCCTCCGCAGCTTTCGTGGCAAGTTCTTCGCGATTGTAGGCTATCTTTTTCCTGTCGAGAGCAGAGTATATTTCTTCGGGACTGACAGCAGCGCATGTTCTTGCTGCCGGGACCGACAATAAAGCCAGCAGGAAAAGAACGGCAGCGCTGCCGCGTGTTTCTTTGCGAATCTCTCTCATAATGTTTCAAGGTCGCGCGCCACTGTATCGTTTCCTTTCTCGACCTTCTGCTTTAACGAGTCCTTGTATTTCGAAAGCTTGTCTGCAAGTTCATCATTGCTTAAAGCAAGAATCTGTATAGCGAAGATAGCGGCATTAACCGGGCCCGCGCTCCCGAGTGTAACTGTAGCAACCGGTATGCCCGAAGGCATCTGTACTGTGGAGAGAAGGGAATCCAACCCATTGAGCGCCCCTCCCTTAACCGGGATGCCTACAACAGGGATTGTTGTATGCGCGGCTATCACTCCCGCCAGGTGTGCTGCGCCGCCTGCAGCAGCCATGATAACCTTTATGCCTCGTTGGGCTGCGCCGGAGGCGAAGTCAATAGCTTCTTCCGGTGTGCGGTGCGCAGAAAGTACCCTCACTTCAAAATCTATTCCGAATTCTCTGAGAACTTCTATGCCCTTTTTTACCAAGGGCCAGTCAGAGTCGCTACCCATGAGAACAGCGACTTTTTCATTGTCTTTACTCATAGCCAGTCTTTCCTTTTTGTATTCAGGCAAGCGCCTTTTTTGCAATGTCAGTTCTATAATGCATTTCTTCAAAATCAATCTTTGCAACAGCCTGATATGCGAGGTCTACAGCGCTTTTCAGGGTCTCCGCTCCGGCGGTAACTCCCAGCACGCGGCCCCCGGCTGTAACTGTCTTGTCCTGATCTATCTTAGTCCCGGCATGAAAAACAACCACGTTTTCCATCTTTCCAGCTTCGTCAAGTCCACGGATCTCCTTGCCTTTTTCATACGGACCTGGATATCCGCCTGATGCAAGAACCACGCAGACCCTGCGATTGCTTTTCCATTTCAGCAGACGCTCAGACAGAGTGCCGTTGCCGCACGCTTCAAGGGCCGGAAGCAAGTCGCCATCTATACCCGGAACCACAACCTGCGTTTCCGGATCGCCGAACCGGCAGTTGAATTCCAGGACGTTCAGGCCGTCTTCGTTCAGTATCAGGCCCGCGTAAAGAACCCCTCGGTACTTGATGCCGCGCTTCTCAAATTCGGCAAGAGTGTTTTCAAAAACTTCGCCACGTATAACCGGCCACATGTCCGGGGATATTACCGGAGTAGGTGAATAAGCGCCCATGCCGCCGGTATTCGGGCCTTCGTCGTTGTCATAGGCCCGTTTGTGATCCTGAGAGGAATCAAGTATTGTGTAGTTCCGCCCGTCAACAAGGGCAAGCACTGATGCTTCGCTGCCCGTCAGGCAATCTTCGACAACCACCCGTTCCCCTGCGGTTCCGAACGCTTTCTTGACCATGGTGGCATTCAGGGCTTTCTCAGCCTCTTCGAGCGAGTTGCAGACGAAAACGCCCTTTCCCGCGGCCAGTCCGTCTGCTTTGACAACAACGGGCGCGCCTTTCTTTCTGATGTAATCCATCGCCTGAGAGGAATCCTCGAAAATCTCGAACTCCGCAGTCGGGACTCCCGCCGCATCCATGAATTCCTTGGCAAAGACTTTGCTGCCCTCGATCCGGGCTGCATCTTTGGAAGGCCCGAAAACACTCAGCCCATGTTCTGAAAAGAGGTCGCTGATTCCCGCGCACAGAGGCGCCTCCGGGCCTACGACTGTAAGATCAGGCCTGTTTGTCTTCGCCCATTCCAGGAGTTCATCCAGAGATTCTGCGCCGATATCGACATTCGTCCCGTGCCGCGCCGTACCCGCGTTGCCCGGCGCACAGAATATTTCCGGTCCCGATGAATCCTGAGAAAGTTTCCACGCAAGAGTATCCTCACGTCCGCCGCTGCCTATAAGAAGTATCTTCATAATGCCTATCAGCCTATCCAAATACCGCGGGTCTAGTCAATCATGTTGACGTTTCAGAAGGACCAGAGGCTATTATTTGATTGACGGGTACGCGGTGGCTGGGGAGGTCCAGACCAGGGATCACTGCTTCTTTACTGACATCGAATTCGAGGGTATTCTGAGACATTCATCATGAAAGAAGCCGCCAACATTTACATTCATGTGCCGTTTTGCAGGAGCAAGTGCCCGTACTGTTCGTTTGTATCGATTCCGTACCAAGAACGTGCTGCGCGCAGTTATCTCAAAGCGTTGGAAGAAGAGCTTCGAGTGAGCGCTAACGATGATACTCGGCTGGAGCCAAAGACCGTATACATTGGCGGAGGCACTCCTTCAATTCTTCCCCAGGGACAGTTCGAGCGGTTTATTGGTGTCATAAAAGAAGCTTTCTGCCTTGATAATTGCGAGGAATGGACAATTGAGGCGAACCCGGATTCCCTTAATGAGCACAAGATTAAAGCGGCAGGAAATGCCGGGGTGAACAGGGTCAGCCTGGGGGTGCAGACCATTGATGAATGCACACTGGCGGGAATCGGACGTAATTACAGCGCTGGGGATGTGGAGAAACGGATTGATTGCCTTCGAAGCAACGGGATAGAAAACATCGGCATTGACTTGATAGCGGGTTTGCCCGGAGTGACACAGGAGAGTTGGCGGCAAACGTTGGAGTGGATCTGCCGTGCAGGTATCCAGCATATTTCTGTCTATGCGTTGGGCATTGAACCGGATTGCCGCTGGGGTCGCGAGGGAGTCTGCCCGCCGGGCGACGAAGAAATGACGGAGTTTCTCGATATTGCAGACGGGCGCCTGGCGCGCAATGGATTTGTGCACTATGAAATCTCCAATTTCGCGCAGCCTGGCTTTGAATGTCTTCACAACCTGAATTTCTGGCGAGGGGGCGATTATCGCGGATTGGGGCCGTCGGCATCTTCCAGAATCGGCCTTAAGCGTTGGACTAATATTGCCGACATTGCCGACTATGTTGGCCGGATAGGTTTCGGGCAAAGCGCTGTTTCTGAGGAGGAAACTCTTAACCCTGGCGCGGATGCGGGAGAGCGGTTTGCGTTTGCATTGCGCCTGAACGAGGGTGTGGACCTGCGCGAGTTTGCGGACAAAACCGGTGAAGACGCGACCGGGAGAATGGGCGAGTGGCAGCGGAAGCTTGCGGGTCTTGAGTCGGAGGGACTTTTGTGGCGTGAAAGCACACGCTGGAGACTGAGTAAGCTGGGACGACGGTTTGCGGATCGTGTTGCAGCGGCGGTTATCTGAGGGGTGCGCTGCCTCAGATCCAGGGTATGCATTAGCCCGCATGTCTCACAGGATTTCGTAGTGGCGCTATCCGCGCTCGCAACAGGAATTTTGTGAGATATGCGGGTTAGGCAGGCATCTTGCTGTGCCACCACCGCCTGCGCCCGACGAGCGGAGGGCGGGCAGGGGCAAACTCGGCGCGTAAATATATCAGGCTAAGACCTTGAATTGTCAAATGACAAGATTTGATTCCGCTTCGTTATTGCAACGATTTTTTGATATACAATAAATATGTTTGTAAGAAGCTGAAAACAACAGGAGATATTGATCATGCAGATTCGAGCTGAAGTTATACCTTTTATTCTGGTTTCTTTAGCAATAGGCATTCTTATCCTTGCATTTCTTCGGTGGAGGCGTAGATCGTGGCGAAAGTCGGTTTGTTACAGCTCTATTGTCACGATCATCCTCTGTGGATATTTAGCATTTTTCTTTCGCGATCCAAACAGAATATCGCCCCAAGGCAATAACATTATTGTGTCTGGCGCTGATGGCGCCATCGCCTCTATCACAAATATGTACGAGGCATCCTCCCTGAAGACGAACTGCGTGCGTGTCAGCATTTTTCTCAGTCTCTTCAACGTGCATGTGAATCGTGCTCCCATAGCCGGAGAGTCAACCTTCCTGGGGTATTTCCCGGGGAAAAGGTTTTTCACATTTCAGGAAAAGTCATCACATTTCAACCAGCACAACAAGATACTTATAAGGGGAGAACAGACACACTGCCTTGTTAAACAGATCGTCGGCCCAGTCTGCCGTAGGGTCGTTTATTGGCCCGATCATGATAATCCGGTTCAACTTGCCCTTGGCGAAAGAATCGGGATGATGAAGTTTGGATCCCGACTGGATATGTATTTTCCCGAATCCGATATCGTAGTTGAAGTCAAAAAGGGAGATAAAGTCAAAGCAGGTGAAACAATCATAGGCCACATAAAGCCAAACACCAGCGCACAGACACATGCCACGCAGGAAGAATAAAAAACTTCGGCCATGTTTCGTCTTTTAGCCTGATCTATTCACGCGCCGAGGGCGCTGCACTCTTCCATGGCGTCCATGACTGCCTCAGCATTCTCCAGCGGAATCCCGGGACAGAGTTCGTACTTGAGCATGAGGCCGCCTTCCGGTTCAGCAAGTTTTTCGGCGATTTCGCCAATGTGTTTGCGGATCTCTTCGGGGGCGCCGAAACGGGTTATCTTCTGGCGGTCGATATCAAGATCAATGGAGACGCGGCCTTTCAGGTTTTCGGCTATCCAGTCGATTCCATTGACAAGGTCCTGAATGTTCAGAACATCGATGCCGATTTCAATCAGGTCTTCGGCAAGTTCACGGATGTCGCCGTCAGAATGCATATGAACAACACAGCCGGCTTCGCGGGCGGGGCTGACGATTGCTTCGTAAACCGGCCGGATATATTTTCTGAAAAGCTCTGGACTGAGCATCGGGCCCTGTTGCATGCCGAGGTCTTCGGGATATTCGATCCATTCAGCTCCGGCTCCCACATACCTGTTTACCAGACCGAGATTGAAGTCCTTTACCATTTCGACAATCGTGTCAAGTTGTGGATTCTCGTCGAACATGTCGAAGATCAGGTTCTCGAATCCTCGAAGGTAAGTAAGGGTCAGGAAAGTATGTCCGTGCCTCAGTCGTCCTTTGGCAAGTGTTCCTTCTTCCCGGGCCTTTTTGATCTGGTTTCTTTTTTTATTCCAGTCGATCTGTTGCCATCCGTCGTGTTGCTCGGGGGAGGGCGGATCATAAGAGGAAAGCATCGCCCAGTCGGTTAGCGCATGCTGCACAACTGCCCCGGTTATTCCATCCTCAGCGGTTTTCCATACGCATCCCCAGGAATCTGTGTATGGCTCGCCGGCCCTGCGCCATGGCGCAAAAGAGGGTGTAATTTTTTCGGTCTTTTTCCTGAAGCCGGGGAAAAGTATCGGGTGTGCGGCTATCAGGTTCTGCAGGTCATCCTGTGGGTAGTAGTTCCAGCATGCCGGCGTTACGCTAAAGGCTAGCGGAATATGATCGTGGTTTTCCCGTTTTACTGCTTTGAGTGTATTGATTCGATTGTTCATTGTTTCTGATCAGTGGCCTTACTATTGGATCTATTAACGCGCTGAGTTTGCCCCGCACTAAAGACGCTCTGAAGCCTCTCTGCTCGAAAAAGTGTGAGATGTGCGGGTTAGAACGGTTCGTTATCGTTGTCTAGAAGAAAGCGGTCATATTCCTCCGGCGCTGCCATGCGGAGGAATTCCATTATTTCATTGCCCTTTTTGTAGTTTCCTTCCATGAAGTGAGCCAGGCCGAGGTTGTAGTAGGCTTCCGAGTATGCAGGGTTGATCTCTACCGCCTCAGTCAATGCGTCTATTGCCTTTTCAGTTTCCCCAACACTAAGCCAGAGCATCCCCAGGCTTCCGTAAGCTTCTGCATAATCAGGGTCGTCGTCTATTACGTTGTTAAAGGCTTCAACCGCCTGAGGATACCGCTCAAGTTTCTGATACGCCAGACCCAGAAAGATCTGCAGATCTATCAGGTCCGGGCGAAGGGTTTTTGCCCGCTTGCATGCGGCGACGGTATCTTCCGGCCTGCCGAGTTCAAAGTATGCGATGCCAAGCAATCCCCATGCTTCGGCGAAATCGGCGTCAAGGTGGATGCATTTCTCCAGCACCGTTACTGCTTCGGAAAATCTTTCGTCTTCCGTATAAGCAAGCGCGGCATTATAGAGGGTCTGTACGCAGCTTGACATTACGAGGGAGGCTTTTTCATAAGCGGCAATCGCCTTTTCCGTGTTCCCCTGTTCTTTCTGTATTGTTCCTATGTTGCAAAGGGCCTGAGTTGATATTCCTATGGAACTGAGCATTTCCAGCAAACGCAGCATAATGTCCGATTCTCTTTTAAACGGGGCGCTCTTTGGGTCAGTTTCGGCGTGGCGCCAGTTCTTTGAGATGGCAGATTCACTTGCTACGACCGCTTCGCGATAGCATTCCATGGCAAGCTTCAGATGGTTCAGCATGCGGTACGTGTCGCCCAGCAGCAGGTAGGAAGTTGCGTGATCCGGATATGCCTTAAGCAGGGTCAGCGCATGTTCAAGCATAAGCTCATGCTCGCCTTTTCCTGCGGCTTCCCTGGCGGCTTTGAAAGCAGGATGCTGTTCAACGTTTTGTGTTTTTGTTGTCATTGAAATGCACAATTTCGAGACTGTCGCACCTTATCCACATACATACATAATTCTAGTGCAGTAAACATCAGAAGTCCAGCAGCAATTTCCGGGTTATCAGTTCTCAGGGTCGGTGTCATACGCCCAGATAGTGCGTACTACGCTTGAACAATGCGTTTAAAGAGTGCAGACTGTATCCTTCAACATAGAGGTTTGTTTATTTTGTGGTTAACCTGCATTATTCATCGTGCAAGACGAATAGGGCCATATCATAGGGAGCGGCAGAGAGTTAATCGCGGATGGAATAGATAACATGGATTATGAGGAACTGTCTTATATCAGTTAAGTCAGTGCGATCGGCGGTTTGCATAAAGGTGATGAATAGATCAGATTGGTAGAGTATGAAAGACATTTTCTTTTTTGAAGCTTTTGAGGAGGAGAAGCGATTCCTCGAAGAGTTTGAGGATACGGCAATCAATTGCGCATATAGCGCCGGGACCGTGCAGGAAAGCGGAATCGCTCGGCCTCCGGCAAGAGTTGTGAGCATCCGCACCCAGTCTGATATTCCCGGCAAATGGCTGGAGGAGGTGGACGGTGTGCTTGCCAGAGCCACCGGGTACGATCACCTTGCCAGGCTGGAAAAAGTCTATCCGGGAGTCAGTTACGGGTATCTTCCTTTGTATTGTTCGCGTTCGGTTGCTGAACAGGCGATGCTTCTTTGGATGTCTTTGATGCGTAAGCTTGATATTCAACAGAAGCAGTTCCAGAGTTTTAATAGGGACGGCCTCACGGGTAGCGAATGCTCGCAGAAGTGTCTTCTTGTGGTCGGTGTCGGGAATATCGGCTACGAAGTAACCCGGATGGGCAGGGCATTGAACATGGAGGTTCTGGGGGTGGACATAGTCCGCAAGCATGAGGATGTAGTTTATGTTTCACTGGAAGAGGGACTCAGGCGCGCAGATGTAATTGTGTGCAGCATGAATTTAACGGAAGACAATGACCGGTATTTTCGCTATCAGGTCCTGCAGAAGGCGGCAAGGCGTCCCTTTTTTGTGAATATTGCGCGCGGGGAGTTTTCTCCAGTTGAGGATATAATCCGACTGTTGGATGAAGGTAAGCTTGCCGGTGCGGCCCTGGATGTTTACCCTGACGAGAAGACGTTAGCCGGGGCCTTTCGGACGGGCGCCGGAGCGGGGATACCGGCTGTAGAAAACCTGTACAAACTTCGGGAACGATCGAACGTGATTCTGACTCCGCACAATGCCTTCAATACTGTTGAGTCAGTGCGGCGAAAGGCAAAGCAGAGCATGGAACAGGTTGAGCATTTTTTTCGCACTGGCAAATTCAAATGGCCTGTGCCGCGAGGTGATGACGGATAAAAGCTGGACAAGTTGGCGTGACAACTTGACCTCTGGCAGGCAGGAAGTGGCGCCTGGAGACGTTCTCAAAGCACGAAGTACAACCACACCGGCAGGCTGACAATACTCAATGCGGTGCTGATGACCAGCATTGATGAGACAAAACCTTCCTCGACGCCGATCTGGCGGGCCACTACGAAGCTGGCAACTGCGTTCGGCGTGCCTGTCAGCATGACGGCCACGCCGAGTGTTACGGTATTGGCTCCCGGGAAGAAAATACGGATGACCAGGAGCGTCACCAATGGCAATATAATCAGCTTCCCTGCCAGGACCAGTGACAGCAGACCAACGTGTTTTTTTGTTTCTGCCAGGTGCATGGAGCCACCGATAGAAAGAAGAGCGAGCGGCAGACCCATTGCTCCGATAAGGTCAAGGAACGAGCTGGAGATTCCGAGAAGCGAACGAGCTGGTCCCGCGAGTTGTAGTGTGCCCTCCGGGTTTCGGAACAACTCTGCAATAAGAGCTGTCATTATTCCCAGGAAGGCGGATATGACCAGGGGATTCATGAAGGCGCTGCGCATCCTGCGGCCAAGTCGCCCGCCTTGCTTGTCTGCCCCGTATATGCCAATCATGAGAAACCCGAGGATAACGGAAAACGGCATGACAAAGGCGTTGTAAATCGCGGCGCTGGTCATCCCTTCGCTTCCGTATGCATTGCGGGCAAGGGGAAAGCCCATGTATGCGACGTTTGCCCAGAATGTGCCGAAAACAAAAGCTGCCGCCAGGCTGCGCCTGATCTTCAGTGCGCGAGCAAGAAGAATAAAGGTTATACATGTTACGATGATTGCGCATGCCGGTCCTGCGAGGAGCGGAGCATGAAAAAGCTCAAAGAAACGCTGTGTAGCAACCCCGTGGAAGATCAGCGCCGGCAATGCAAAATTATATGTGAGCCAATTAATGAAACTGCGCCTGTCCTGATTCAGAATCCCGCGCAGCTCAAGTACTTTTCCCAGCGCAATCACGCCGAAAACCGGAAGGCAGACGATAAGAACATCCTGTAAACGAGACCAATCCATTTTGTTGAAGAACTAACCCTTTCTTTTTCCGAGGTTTCACAATCCGTTGATCGAGCTGACAGCAACAATTCAACATGGAAAACAGCATAGATGCAAGTACGGTAAATCTATATTCGGCAGTTGCCGGGTTTTCTATAGATTCGGAATTATGCGAGAGAAAGTCTGGTGATTCGATCAGGTCTGCCATAGGATAGGCATATAGTTGCATGAAAGAAGGTAGTGGTAAAAGTTTTATGAAAACGAATGAAAGCTGAGAAGATCGATTGACG
>CAYTRK010000007.1:0-24200 GCA_964440205.1 uncultured Victivallaceae bacterium | reverse complement strand
TGCTGCTATTCCCAGATAAACAAAAAGGTTTAACTTTTTCGACATGTCTGTTCCCCCTCTTCCTGTCCTGTTTTTCTTTTTTTTTAATTATACAGCTTCAATCCGTGTTATAAGGCGCTCTACATTTCCGAACGCACTTTACGAGTATATGAATTGTTCGGAAACTGTTCCAGAAGAGTTTTGCGCATTTTTTCTGCGTAAGTATGCTGTCCGAGTTCCTTGAAACAGCTGATTGCATAGTAAAGAGCCTCAGGCTGGGCAGCCCGGACGCGTTTGAACATCACGATTGTCCGCAGGTAGCCGTCTACAAGCGCATTTTTGAAATTTCCGTTCTTCCGTTCGATATGGCCTCTTTTGATCTGGGCCATAGCCGCAAGTCCTCTGCTGCCCTCGCGGACGGCTTTTGTAAGCTTATCTTTTAATGCGGGAATTCTTTCTTCCTCAATGAGGGCGTCCCAGTAAACGGAAGCAAACTCGGGATTCAGGGCGGCCTGGGGATTTCTTTCCATAACATCTTCGCACATACGCAAGGCCCTGGAAGAGTCGTTATCCTTGAGATAAGCGAATGCCAGCCAGCGCGCAGCCTGTATGTCCCATCCGAGCATTTCGTAGTCATTCTTTATCTTCTCAAGCTTGGGAATTCCACCCGAGTAGTTGCCCCTTTGGATTTGCTGAGCAGCGCGATCGAATCCGTCCGGTTTAGGAACGCGAACTTCGGCGACATCATCCGGGGAAATTCTTATTGAGACTCCGTCTTTTCGCACGAGGTATTTTTTCGAGGCGCCAAGCCAGCTTATTTCTCCGGTAACGGTGTCGCGGTTTCTCTTAACGAGTGTGCCCCTGATTCCGGCTCCCAACGCAGTGAGACCGATCAGAGACGCAGCAAGGGCAATTACCAGCGCAATTGCCGTTTTTCCGGCAGGTCTTGAATATTTATTCTGTTTCATCTGCTATCTCCTTTGTGAGGGAATTCGTTGCTTCTGTTTCTGTTTCCTTTTCAGGTTGTTCAGCTTCTTCAGACTCTTCTGTTTCGGCGTCGTTGCCCATTCCGCCAGCCATAACCTTTTTGGTCTGTGCCCGGTTCTTCCACTGTTTGATCTCAAGCAGGTACTTCCCATCCGGAAACTGTGACATATACGCATTGCTTTCTGTTATAACATCGTCCCAGTTTTCTGTTTCAAGCATCAGTGGTATGCACTCGTGGTAAGCGTCCTGAATATAAGGTCTTACATTTTCGTTCACGACATTGGCGTTCATAATAAGAATCTGATAAGTTGCAATTGCCTTGTTGCGATTTCTGGCGGCTTTTTCTTCGGATCCGAATTTTTTCTCAGATTCTGCTTTTCTGCGCTCGATTCTGGCAACTTCAAGATCGGATTTTGCCAGCGATGCAGGGTCTCTCGTATACATACGCACTTTCCGCATTCGTTTGACCGCCGTGTTGAAGAGTCTGAAGCGTTTATCATCGTCCTCTTCTTCGGCTGCCATTTCGCTATAGGCCCGGCTTGCATACAGGCAGGCCTCGATTATGCTTTTTGAGCGCGGATAGTCATTAAGCAGCTTATCAAGGGCTTCTGTGGCTTCCTCGTATTTCCCGAGTTCTGTAAAGGCTTTTCCTTTGCCCAGCAGGGCGGGTGATATACGCGCTTGTTTATCCGCTGTAGCCAAAACGCTTTCAAATGCGTCGGCGGAAATCTTGTATTCTCCGGCTTCAAGAAGTTCGTTGCCTGCCCTCAATATCTGCCGTTCAGTGAATCTTCCGCGATTTGCCTTTGCAAACATTTCCTTGAACTTCTGCACAGCTCGCTCACGTTTGCCTAGTTTGAGCAGACTCATGGCGAGCCGGAAAGTGGCGTTCTTTGCTTCGTCGGATTCAGGATAATTTTTCTGAAGCGTCTGGAGCGCTTTTTCCGCCTGATCGGGTTTTTCGAGCAGAGTCCACAGCGTTCCCATCTGGCTGTAAGCGGCGGGGGCGAAGGCTGACTTCGGATATTCCTTAACCAGTGTTCTGAGCCGCTTGATTGCCTGGGCTCTGTAAACCTTCAGTCTTTTTTCGTCAGGTGTTTTCAACAGGGCAAAACAACGCGCAGTGTTGAAAATCGCTCCTGCCAGAAGGGTCTGGTTTGCTTTTTCCTCTTTATCGTTTCTTTCATACTTGCTGCGGTTGGTTTCCAGGAGTTTCTGTATTCTTGCGTAACTCTTGATTGCCCTTGCCAGGTTTTTGTTGTCGCCCTTGCGCTGGTGGGCATAAGCGAGCCTGTAGTTGGCATATATGAACCGCTGACCTGGATTGTCGCGTTTAGACAGGGCGTCAATGTAGGTTTTCAATGCCTCCATTTCCCTGTCGTACTGTTTTTTTTCAGCGTAGCAGTGGGCAATTTTATTAAGGGCTTCGTAATAAAATGGCGAGCCCGGGTAGTTTTCAGCGATTTTCTCGTAATATTTGAGAGCGCTTGCTATTTCTTTTGCCTCGAATCTTCTGCCGCCGTAGGTAAAAAGCAGTCCCGGCGTGCGCGGATGTCTGGTAAACAGATCAAAGAAATACTGGTACAGAGCCTCCTTCTTATGCGGCATTTTCTTTTCAGTTTCGTACTTATTGGCCAGTTTGAGTACCTCGTTGCCTGCCTTTGTCATGAGTTCTTTGTTTCCGCTGAATCTTTCGGCCAGATACCGTACTATGGTGTCGGCATAGATCTCGTTGTCCAGTTCCATGTAGCACTCGGCCAAGTCTGAAACCGCGGCTACCGAAAGGTCTCCTTCGGGATACATGTTGAGCACCTTTATATAGCGGTCCGCGGCCTTTTCGAACTGGTTCTGATTAAACAGCGCGCGAGCGCCGGAAAACTGAAATCTGCGGACCTGAGCCAGTTGTTCAGGGGTCACGTCGTCTTTGATCCGTGCGCCGAACTTTTCAACAAGGGTTTTTCGAATCTGCTCTACTCTCTGGCCCGCATCCGGCGCCCACCTGGTGCCGGGATACTTGATAAAAACATTGAGCAGGTGTTGATACGCGCCGTTGGTGCGTTTTTTCCGCGATATTTTCTTTCCGGCAAGCAGCTCGATAACCTGTTGTTTGTCGCCATCAGCTTTCATTAGCTTTTTTGCTTCGTCGTGCATCATCACGCCGATGAGATAGCGACATTCTGCCATTGGACTGAACTGGCTCAGATCCTGGCCTGTTTCTTTTCCTTCCTGCTTAAGAGCCTCATCAAGCTGCAACAGTTGGCTGCGGTAGTCTTCTATGAGGGAAGTGGCGCCTTCCACGTCGCCCTTGATGAGTTTTACATGTGCCATGGTAACGATCATTTTTCCGAACCACAGGTCTTGTTCCCACAGAACTTCGTCGGCAATGTCATCTATACGGTTGAAATAGCTGCTTCTGTTTCCGGATTCCGCCCCCTTGGCGAGTTCTACGTACAGGTCGGCTGTTTCGCTGAGGACCTGCCTGCGCATTGCATTTCTGTCAGCATCATCTTTCGGTATGACTTTCAGCATGAGTTCGTGGATTTTAACCGAGGTCTTCTTCTTGTCCACGAGCAGAAGCATCTGCGCGTATTTATACGCGGATTGAAGGTAGAATTTTTCCAGGGATTTTGGCGGACTGGATCCATATTTCTTGAAAAAGCTCTGGTATATGCTTTGGGCCTTGTCGTATTTTCCCCATGCGTAGTATCCGTCTGCCATGATAAGCCTCATGCCCCACGTTTCACGGCTGTCGGGATCTGCCTGTGTGTCGATCATTTCCTGGGCTTCTTCAAATTTGCCCATATTGACCTTGTTCTGGAGCATGGCCATTTTCTTGACCTCGGGATCCTTGATCCGATCATAAATGATCTGGGCGTAGTCTACAAAACCCATCTCGGCGAGTTTCCGGGCATATTCCATTTCCCGTTCAATTCCGGTCATCCTGCCGCTGTCTCGCTGGGCCGACGCAATTGAGCCGCCCGAGATCATGAAGATAAGTCCAAACGCCAGACAGAGCATCGCAAGTCGTTCAGAAAGTGATTTCATACTTAAAGAGTGTACAGTATGTTTATCAATAGTCAATGGCTTTTTCATGTTCTGGCACACCTGATGCTCAATTATCGCTTTAAAATTATGAAAATTAAATCAGGTCGATTCGGTTAGCCTGATCTATTCACTCGCCGAATCCAGGCTCTCACTTTCTTATTCCGCTCTTAAGTATCCGGCAGAAAATACAATTACAATGTCCATTTTTTCCTATGCTGACCAGAGGTTTTTTTTGATTTGTTTCAACGCTCTGATCGATCATCTTTCTTGCCGGCCCGCAGTGAATTTCATCTTCGCCCAGCGGTACCTTCTTAAGAACTCCGATTCTTCGGAGAGGAGCAGCCATGGTTTTCTCGAAGTGGCCAACGTGGAGCGGCGCGTTGGGGATGATATGAATCTTTCTCCTGCCGTTCGGCGCTACCGAATGGGCGATACACGAACGCTGGGGCAATCCTGTCCATGTTTCGCCGACATGAAACACCGTTGCGCTTGTGACAGGACACATTAGCAGCACCTGGCCGTCGTCTTCGTAAAACCTGCCCCAGAAACCGTTGCGATCAAAAGGCGAGGAGTCCGGGTCGTGAGTTTCGGTCAGGCGCAGGGCTTTCGGGCCGAGCGCGGCGACCGAGTGCGTGGGGTGTGCGCTGCGAGCAACGCCCTTCAGCTTCCTGAAATATTCGCTTACCGCACCGACCTGAGATTCCGAGTCAAACCGGTAAGGCTTCCGGCCAAGTATGCTCAGGGAGTGCGCGGGCATGATCAATGTCCCTGTGTTTCCAATCCGTTTTCTCAGCGATTTTATGATAGTTTCCGTGCCGCCGCGGATATAACCGAAGCGGCTGAGAGAAGCGTGAAGCATTACGCTGGCGCCTTTCTTCACCCCCACAGCCGCAAAGGCCTTTTCGATGTCCTTGCCGGTAATAACAGGTCGAAGCGATACCATGTTGATCCCCGCCAGGTACCTGGTGATTTTTACCGCCGCCTGCATGTCGATTTTCAGTCCTATGTTCCGCATGTGTTCAATAATTTCAAGGAGAGTCTGCTTGCCGCGGAAGAAACTGGTCAGCATCCATGCCCATTTCGGTTCTCCAAGGCTCGGGGAGAGACCGGTCCTGGATTGAAGATTCTTTATGCTTTGTTCGTCGAGGTGGTCTTCAAAGCTGAGGCAGCTGCGAAACTTTGCCTTGGGAACGAGACTGCCCGCTGCATTTCTCCACTGTGGGGTATCATCTCTGCGGACAGGTTTCCGGAAACCTTTTGCCTTTTTTTGCTGCGCGAGGATTCGATCGCGAAGCTTGTCTAGCTGCACTGTTTCCGGCCAGAGTCCGGTGGCCTTGTCTACTCCGGCCCGGTAATAATCTTCAGGCGTCAGACCTTCGACGGTGCGAGGTGGCTTCCGGAACGCTGTTTCTATTGTCCGGAGCTGGATCAGGGTTCGGTTTGCGGAGACGTTTTTCTTTTTCTTTGCCGCGCCGTCGCTGCGCCTTGCCGATTCCGCAAGTTCCAGCAGGTCGCTGTTCCGGGCTCGGGACATCATGTAAAGGAAAGCGGTTGTTGCCGCGCCAGACCATTTAAGGCTGTTGTTGCGCAGCGCTTTGCCGGTATCCTCATATGTTTTGCCGGTTTTCTGTTCCAGCGAACAGCGCCCGCCGGGATAGTTTGTCCCGAACATCCCGTTGCTTACAAAGTTGCTCTCTTCGGACGATATTATTCCTTTGGAAATGCCGTCGGCTATCTTTGTGGCCCTGGGTAAAAGCATGGAAGCAAAGTGAGGACGGTGCGCGAAGCCTTTCCCTACTATTATTCCGGCAGGGTCCCTGCCGGGCCAGGGGATATTGAGGTTAAGCCCGCCAATAAACCAAGGCGGTTTTTCCTGAAGGTTGAGCCACATTTGCGTTCCGCGTATATTCGTGGAAAAGAAAAACCTTATTGCCCTGACTTGGGGGCTTCTGCCCGAAGGCCCCGGATGGTTCAGTACTCTGAGCGCTTCGATGGCAATAGCGTATCCTGAAGCGTTATCTTGTGCGCCGATACCATCAAGGTGCGCGCAGAGATATACGGCCGGTGTGCCCGATCCTGCTGTGCCGGTCAGTATTGGAATATTACCTGCGTTGCGTCGTCTTTTTAGCTTGCTGTGGGAAGGGACTTCTTCGATCCGGACGTCCCGGATACCCGATTCCCTCAGCCATTCGGCCGCCGATCTTATTGCGTCCCGTGTTGCGGGCGGGGTCATCCTGCGGGCCTGTTGCCAGATCAAGACGGTATTCTCGCGGGCCTTCCGCGCGTTGAATTTCCTCGCGACGGACGCGGCTTCTTTGTCAATGTTCATGCGCCGGTATCGATATTGAGCGAGGAAAGAATTCCTTCAACTCCGCCATGTTCTGCTTTCATTTGCTCCATGTGTTCCCTGTTTAACCTGTAGAACTGATTGTGATAAGCGTCGTCCTGGTTTTCCTTTAGCAGCAGGCAGGGGTTGTCGATCATTGCCTTAAGAAGATGAAGCATGAAATCCTTGTGTTGCATGACTTTTGTTGTTGCGCTGTGAATTTGCTCTGTTCGCTGTATGTTCCATTGTTCGAGCAGTGAATCAAGGGGGCAGCCGTTCTTGTAGAAATTCCGCGGCCCGCTGGGCGCTTTGTATACAGTTACTTTCCGGAATCCTTTTCCTTTTTTAACCAGCGCGTCTTCGCTGGCCATGTTTGGCAGGTCCAGCCAGTCTTCCGCGAAGTGGGTGCTTGTATTTGTTGTTCCTGTTGTGCCGAACCACACTATCTTGAAATCCCAGTCGTACATCCGTCCGCATATTGAATCGCGCCCGAAGGTTGATGTTTTGTCATGGCCTTCCACAAACTTTCCGGCGTCTTTTCCGATTGCGGACCAGGAATGAGTAGGGTGAAGCGAGCGAACGGAGTTGTCGCGTTGAATTACCAGGTTAGTGATGCTGCCGACTCTGCTTGGTGTTGTGTCCGGGTCGAAAGTCTCTCCGACCGGGCCGGATGAAGGGCTCAGGAAAGTTTTTGAGAACACCGGGACGCAAAGCAGACCTTCAGGGCCTATCTGTTCCAGAAAAGCGTCTATCAGTATATCTCCGCCGCAGTTCGGGAGTTTCGTCAGCTCCCTGGCTTTTGCAAGGCGTTGCAGACTTGAGTGCATCACAATTCTGTCGCCTTTGGAGATATTCAGCTTATCGAGTCCTTCCCGTATTGAAGCAACACTTATTTCGTTCATGAGCTCTTTTCCTTTCTGTTTGAAACCGGAGAACCTGCGAACCGGCAGGGGTTTCGTTTGCGGTTTAAGTCAACAAAGTGATATAGAAGCAAAACATATTATAAGGGTCAAGGAAAGCATGGCTGATGAATTGCGCTGCTGGTGTGAAAACGTCTTCATTACCACATTGACCCGGGCGGCATGTTTGTCTATTTTGCTTATTTGCCTGGCATAAGACCAGAGAAAAGAGGGAGTATATGAAACCTGTTGATGTCACTATTATTGGGGGCGGAATGATCACCAACGACCTTATTCTGCCTTCTGTTTATCATTTGCAGCGACTTGGGGTGGCTGGCGATATCAATGTATGCGCATTGAATTCTCCGCCTTTGAAGGCTCTTAAGGATAACAAGGAGATCAAAGAGGCTTTTCCCGGGCAGGATTTTGTGGCGCATCCAGACGTATCGGAGCCGGAGGACAAAGACTATCCCGAGTTGTTCAAGGAAGTTCTTTCCCGGATGCCGCCCAGGCAGACGGTGGTTGTTGCCATGCCCGACAACCTTCACTATATGGTACTGAAGGAAGCTCTGGCCTGTGACCAGAACATATTGTGTGTAAAGCCGCTTGTTTTAAGTTACGAGCAGGATGTGGAGATCGAGGAGATTGCCCGGGAGAAGGGTTTGTTTATCGGGGTGGAATATCACAAACGTTTCGATCGCCGTTCGCTCCTTGCCAGGCGCCAGTATCGGCAGGGCCATTTTGGCAGTTTTGCCATGGGCGAAGCCAAGATGATCGAGCCGTATTTCTACCGGTTCTCAAATTTCCAGAACTGGTTTACGGCGGACAGGACAGACCCGTTTGTCTATGTGGGATGTCATTACGTTGACCTGGTC
Source organism: uncultured Victivallaceae bacterium (assembly GCA_964440205.1). Classification (GTDB taxonomy): domain Bacteria; phylum Verrucomicrobiota; class Kiritimatiellia; order UBA8416; family CAYSRM01; genus CAYSRM01. The sequence goes on along the minus strand of CAYTRK010000007.1, from coordinate 16,089 downwards.
TATTTTATCACCGGTCTCAAGCCGGTGGATGTCAGTGTCTCCGGGGTGAAGGGCAGGTTTCCCAATGGCAACGAAGGCTACATGTGGGCCAACGGCCGGGTGCGTTTTGAAAACGGCGCCATTCTTTCGGTCATTGACGGCCTTGGTTATCCGGATGACGGTGGCGGCAGCAATGACCAATGTCTGGTTATGTATTGTGAAGCAGATGGCAAGTCCGGGCTTATTGAGCACGACGATCAGTTTCGCGGTGTTGCTCACTGCTATCCTGATGAGACCGGCGCGGGCGGAACGCACTACAACTATGTTAATCCCGATTTCTACCGGCTGGTGGTCTGGGAAGGCGAGGGATACAAGCCGGTGGGTTACGGGTATGACTCTATTGCTGCGACGATCAACACAATTCATCGAATGGAAAACGAAGTGGACGGCATGGAGTCGGACGCGGCAATGCAGCGCCGCCGGGAGATTATCAGCGAAGTTGATGAAAAGGGCATAATCGCGACTCCGGGCAACAGCTACATTAATGAGCTTGTAATCGAAGCTGCCAGGATGTCTATTGAGAACGATGGCGATATTGTAGAAATAAAGTATGAAGGCAAACCTCACATCGAAAGAAGGAGAACATAAATGGCTGTATATGATTTAACACCTGTAGATGTGCCTGAAGTCAACACCAGGCGCCGGACCATAAAGACAAAACTGCCGGTCCCGGAATCACTGCCGATTTTTGAAGAGCTGGCAAAATCGGAACCGCGTTCGATGATGGGCATGCCGCCCATTGTCTGGCACAAGGCAGAGAATTTCAATATCTGGGATAAATGGGGAAACAAATGGATTGACTGGTCATCGGGCGTGCTCATAACTAATGCGGGTCACGGACGCGACGAGATAAAGCAAGCGATTCATGAAATTGTAGATCAGGGCTTGTTAAGTTCCTACGTTTTTGTGCACGAAAAAAGGGCGGAGCTTACCGGTATGCTCCAGGCCCTTTCTCCGGAACCGGAAAACTATCTGGTGTTTGTGCTTAGCACAGGCAGCGAGGCAACGGAGAACTGCATCAAACTCTCGAAAACCTATGCCATGGAGAAGCATGGCCCGGAGAAGCGTTACATTGTCAGTTTTGACTATGCCTTCCATGGCCGAACCATGGGTGCACAGCTTGCCGGAGGAAATCCGAAACAGAAGGTGTGGCTGGGCGAATCGGACGATTCTTTCGTGCAGGTTCCGTTCCCGGATGGATACAAAAACGAGAATACTTCGTTTGACCTCTTCCTGGAAACTCTGGAACAGAAAGGCGTCAAGCCCGAAGAGATTGCCGGGGTTATTACCGAGACTTACCAGGGCGTTGGTCCTGATTTCCTGCCGGTGGAATATGCCCGCAAACTCGAGGAATTCTGCCGGAAACATGACATAGCGCTGACGTTTGACGAGGTTCAGGCGGGATTCGGCAGGACTGGTAGAATGTTCGGCTTTGAGCATTACGGAGTTAAACCCGATCTGATTGCCTGCGGTAAAGGCATATCCTCATCTCTGCCGATTTCGGCGGTGATAGGCAGAAAAGATATCATGGAACTTTACGCGCCGGGCTCAATGACTTCTACTCATTCAGGCTCGCCCCTGCCGACTGCGGCGGCTATCGCGAACCTGAAGCTTATCCAGAAGGAAAACCTTGTTGAAAACGCGGCGAAAATGGGAGAGATACTTCTCTCCGAGCTTGAACGGATAAGCGCGAAGTATCCCGACGTGCTGGGTTGCGTGCATGGCAAGGGGCTTGTTGCGGGAATCCAGGTCGTAAAGCCCGGAACAAAGGATCCGGATGCGGAAACTGCCAAAAATATCAATGTTGCCTGCTACCAGAAAGGGCTGCTGATGTTCGCGCCGGTTGGCATCGGCGGTGAATGCATAAAAATTGCGCCGCCCCTGACCATTGATGAGGAAGCGCTGCGCGAGTCCATACAGACGCTGGAAGAAGCTGTTGACGAAGTTCTGGGGTGAGGGAAAGCAGAAAGATGAATTTGAGGATAAGATGAAAGAGATAGGAATAGGTGTTCTGGGGTTTGGCACTGTAGGAGCCGGTGTTGTAAAAGGTTTACAGCAAAACGGGGATCTTCTGGCCAGGCGGCTGGGGGTCAAGCCGGTTCTGCGGCGCATTGCTGACCTTGACCTGGAGTCTGATCGCGGTGTGGAGGCGCCCGACGGCGTCTTGTGCGACGATGCGGATTCGGTAATAAACGATCCGGAATGCCGGATTATTGTTGAATTGGTGGGCGGAACAACGGTGGCTGACGTTATGGTCCGAAAGGCTCTTGAAAACGGCAAGCCGGTGGTAACTGCCAACAAGGCGCTGCTGGCTGAAAAGGGCATTGAGATTTTTGAGCTTGCAGGTCGACGCGGGGTTGATCTTTATTTCGGGGCAAGCGTGGGCGGCGGCATCCCGATAATACGGGTTTTGCGCGAAGGACTGGCCGGGAACCGGGTGCAGAGTATCTACGGTATACTGAACGGGACTTGCAATTATATCCTGACCCGGATGGAGCGGGAAAGGCTTTCGTTTGACGAGGCTCTGGCAGCCGCGCAGGAACAGGGTTATGCCGAGGCCGATCCTTCGCTTGATATTGACGGGCTGGATACGGCTCACAAGGCGGTCATTCTTGCTTCGCTGGCTTCCGGCAGGATTGTGCCCATGGAGTCGGTATGTGTCAGCGGAATCAGCGGCCTCGATGAAACGGATATCAGGTATGCGCTTGACCTTGGTTACAGAATAAAGATGCTTGCGGTGATTAAGCAGGATGCAGATACGATTGAAGTGCGGGTGCAGCCGACGCTTGTCCCTCTTGATCACATGCTTTCTTCGGTAAGCGGCGTGTTCAACGCTGTGATGATAAGGAGCGATCTTCTTGGGGACACTCTTTATTACGGCAAAGGCGCGGGCAGGGAACCGACCGCCAGCACGGTTATAGGCGATATTGCCGATATTTGCCGGAACATTGCGGGCGGCGCGGTGCGCCATGTTCCGCCGGTGCCTCGCTTCGGCGATACCCGGATCAAGGACATGAATGAGATAAGGACCAGGTACTACCTGCGAATGTCGGTTCTGGACAAGCCGGGCGCCTTTGCGAAAATAGCCGATCGACTGGGTAAAAACAACGTAAGCATTGCTTCTGTCCTGCAGAAGGAAGTGGGAACCGGTAAATTCGTGCCTGTCGTTCTGGTGACTCATGAAGCCAGGGAACAGGAAATCCGCTCCGCGCTTGAAGAAATCGACGCCGAAGAGGTCGTCGGATCCAGGACTGTTAAGCTGATTATTGAAGAATGATTCAGGGTGTGTATTTATGAAATCCGATAATTCATTAAAAGTGTGCAAATTCGGAGGCAGCTCACTATCCAATGCAGAACGGGTGGGCAAGGTATGTGATATTGTCGCCGATGACAACAGGCGCAGGGTAGTGGTTGTTTCAGCGCCGGGAAAAAGATTCAAGACCGACAACAAAGTTACCGATCTGCTTATAGAATGCGCCGAGAAGCATCTGGCAGGCGAGGACGTTTCATTGCAGGTCGACGCGATTGTCCAGCGTTACTCCGAGATAGAAAGCGGACTTGGAATTGACGAAGGCATTGCCGGTCAGATTGCCATGGATATCAATGAACGGCTTAATCAGGAAGCCGACAGTTCCGGCAGGTTTATTGACCGGATGAAAGCCGCCGGTGAAGACAACAATGCCAGGCTGGTTGCAGCCGCGCTGCGAAAGAAGGGTCTTAATGCCTCGTACGTAAACCCGAAGGATGCGGGGCTTCTGCTGACCAGCGAGTATGGTAATGCGCAGGTTCTTCCGGAGTCGTTCAGCAATTTGAGGAAACTCGGGCAGAGGGACGAAATCGTTGTTTTCCCGGGTTTTTTCGGGTACACGCGCGAAGGGCAGGTGGCGACCTTTCCCCGCGGAGGTTCGGACATAACCGGCTCTATACTTGCAGCGACGTTGCGTGCCGACCTCTACGAGAATTTTACCGATGTGGACAGCGTCTTTCCTGTCGACCCTTCCATAGTACCCGGCGCTGATCCCATACCCGAGCTGACTTACAGGGAAATGCGGGAGCTTTCATATGCCGGGTTTGGCGTGCTGCATGACGAAGCCATTGTTCCGGTGGTGGACGCTGGAATTCCCATATGCATCAAGGGCGTCGACAATCCCGAGGCGCCGGGCACTTTTGTCAGGCCGGCCAGGGACCATGTGCCGGGGCATGTTGTAGGACTTGCCGGAAGCAAAGGTTTCTGTACCATCTTTCTTGAAAAGTATCTTATGAACCGCGAGGTCGGCATCGGTAGAAAAGTCTGCCAGGTGCTCGAAGAAGAGAATCTTTCTTACGAACACATGCCTTCGGGTATTGACAGCCTGTCAATAATTGTTAAAGAAGTCGATTTCGATGCCCGGAGGGAAGAGCATGTGCTCAAGAGGCTGTCGACAGCCGCGGGCGTAAAGGCCATCGCGGTTGAGCGCAATCTTGCGCTGATAATGATAGTGGGCGAGGGTATGCGCTATTCTATCGGCGTGGCGTCAAAGGCGACAGCGGCCATAGCGAACGCAGGTGTAAGCATAGAGATGATTAATCAGGGATCGTCGGAGATCAGCATAATGTTCGGCGTCAAGGCCGAAGACAGGGACAGGGCTCTGCTTCATCTTTACAAGACCTTCTTTGAGAAAAAAGACCAGGCGGGTTCAGGTGCGAGCCTGGAGAAAGACGGTGGGGATGAAACAAGTACAGCTTTATGACACAACTTTGCGCGACGGCGCTCAGGCGGAATCGGTTTCGTTTTCCGTCGCGGGGAAGCTCAGGCTGGCGAAGCGTCTCGATGAATTTGGAATAGATTACATAGAAGGCGGATTTGCCGGGTCGAATCGCAAGGATATTTCTTTTTTCAAGGAAATCCGGCGCCACGAATTCAAGCGCGCAAAAATTGTGGCCTTCGGGAGCACCAGGCGCGCCCGGGCCAGGGTCCAGGACGATCCGTTTATACAGAGCCTTCTTGACGCGGAAACGCCTGTGGTTACCGTGTTCGGCAAATCATGGCGCCTGCATGTTACCGACGTGCTCAAAACCAGCATGAAGGAAAACCTTGCGATGATATCCGATACTACTGCTTTTCTGAAGGATCGCGGGAAGGAATTGTTTTTTGACGCTGAGCATTTTTTCGACGGGTACAAGAGCGATCCGGCCTATGCCATGAAGACTCTTCAGGCCGCTGTTTCCGCCGGAGCAGACATGGTGGCGCTGTGCGATACGAACGGGGGCAGCATGCCGCATGAAGTGTTCGAAATAACCCGGAAGGTTGTGGAAGAGATTGACGCGCCGGTGGGGATCCACACTCACGACGACAGCGGGCTGGCGGTGGCCAACAGCCTGGAAGCGGTGCGTGCCGGCGCTATACAGGTCCAGGGCACCATGAATGGTTACGGCGAGCGCTGCGGGAACGCCAACCTTAGCGTCCTGCTGCCGAATCTTGTGTTGAAAATGGACAGGCAATGCAATGCAGGCAGAAATCTGAAGAAACTGAGGGAGGTTTCCTTGTTTGTGGACGACCTCGTGAATTTGCGGCCTGATTCTCGGGCCCCTTTTGTCGGAGCAAGCGCCTTTACTCACAAGGCCGGCGCGCATGTAAACGCGGTGCAGAAGAACCCGAAGAGCTTTGAGCATATTGAGCCGGAGAAAGTGGGGAACCAGAGGCGAGTGCTTCTTTCCGAACATTCCGGAGCCAGCAGCGTGCTGCTTAAAGCCGTTGAGATGGGGCTTGGGCGACGCACTTCCAGGGAAGACATGCGCGAAGTGCTGAAAGCTTTGAAGGAACTGGAGAGCAAGGGGTACGCGTTTGAAGCGGCTGACGCTTCTTTCAGGATGCTTATTCAGAAGGTGCTCAAGGAGCACACCTCGTTTTTTGACCTGGAGGGATTCAGGGTGATAATAGAGAAACGCGGAAAAGACGACCCTTGCGTCTCCGAAGCTACGGTAAAGGTCCGCGTGGGCGAGGAAATAGAGCATACAGTGGGGGAGGGCGACGGTCCGGTGAACGCATTGGACACTGCCCTGCGAAAAGCTCTTGTCCGTTTTTATCCGGAGGTCAGCGACGTTTTTCTTACCGATTTCCGGGTTCGCATACTTGACCCTGAGGAAGCCACAGCGGCAACTACCCGGGTGCTCATCGAGTCCGGCGATGGCGCGGAGACATGGGGCACGGTTGGTGTTTCGGAGAATGTTATCGAAGCCTCCTGGGAAGCGCTGGTAGACAGTGTCGAGTACAAGCTGTTCCGCGAGGAAGAGAAGACGCGAAAGACGCGGAAGGCGGTAAGAGGGAAGGGTAAGAATGTGGGAGGTGGGACGCGGGGATGAAGAGAGAAGAGAATGCGGATTACGGAGTAGAAGGCAGGGAGAAGAGGCAGAATTCAGGGAGCAATAGTTGGTGTAATGGAAAAGACGTATAATCCTCAGAAAATTGAGAGCAAATGGCTTGAAAAATGGTTGGAGAGCAATGCTTTCCATCCAAACCCTGAACAGGGAAGCGAGCCGTACTGCATAGTGATACCTCCGCCGAATGTTACCGGAGTGCTGCATATGGGGCACGCTCTGAACAATACTATTCAGGACGTGCTTGTAAGGTGGCGCCGAATGCAGGGAAGAAATGCCTTGTGGTTGCCCGGCACCGACCATGCGGGTATTGCGACCCAGAATGTTGTGGAAAGGGCGCTGAAAGCTGAAGGCAAAACCAGGGAGGACCTCGGGAGGGAAGCGTTTGTAGAGCGGGTGTGGAAATGGCGCGAGAACTACGGGAACACAATCATTTCCCAGCTCAAAAAACTTGGCGCTTCCTGCGACTGGCAGAGGGAGCGATTCACTATGGACGAGGGCCTGAGCGAGGCTGTCGCCAATGTTTTCGTGAAACTTTACGAGAAAGACCTGGTTTACAGAGCGAATTACATAATCAACTGGTGTCCACGTTGCAGGACTGCTTTGGCGGACGAAGAGAGCGAGCACGCTGATGTGGAAGGGAAGCTCTGGCATATCAGGTACCCGGTTGGAGAAAAGGATTCCGGAGAGTATATCGTGGTTGCGACCACTCGTCCTGAAACTATGCTGGGCGATACAGCCCTGGCGGTTAATCCTTCGGACAAAAGGCACGAAAAACTTGACGGGAAGAAGATTATTCTGCCGTTACTTGATCGCGAGCTTGCTGTGATTAAGGACGATTTTGTTGATCCGGAATTCGGAACGGGAATCGTCAAGGTGACACCGGCGCATGATCCCAATGATTTCCAGATGGGATTGAGGCATGATCTGCCGCAGATTAATATAATGAACGAAGACGGTGTTATGAACGAAAACGCCGGACCTTACGAGGGCATGGACCGGTTTGAATGCAGGCAGCAGCTTGTAAAGGACCTTGAAAAGATGGGGCTGATAGATAAGATCGAGTCCCACGCACATTCTGTAGGCCATTGCTACAGGTGCAATACTGTTGTGGAGCCGCGTCTGTCGCGTCAATGGTTTGTCAGAATGAAACCTCTTGCCGAACCGGCAATAGAGGTGGTAAAGGACGGCAGGGTTAAATTTGTTCCAGAACGCTGGACCAAGGTATACCTTGAATGGATGGAGAATATCCGTGACTGGTGCATTTCGCGGCAGATATGGTGGGGACATAGAATACCTGTTTTCTATTGCGGATCATGTGAAAACGAATGGGCCTCTGTCGAGGAGCCGGAGAAATGTCCGGAATGCGGCGCCGTGGATATCAGCCGGGACGAGGATGTGCTTGATACGTGGTTTTCTTCCTGGCTGTGGCCTTTCAGCGCTTTCGGCTGGCCGGAAAAAACAGATGATCTGGCTTTTTATTATCCCACCAATGATCTTGTTACGGCGTCTGAAATTATTTTCTTCTGGGTAGCCAGAATGGTTATGGCCGGACTGGAGTTCATGGACGAGATTCCTTTCGACACTGTCTATATCCACGGCACTGTCAGGGACGACGAAGGTCTCAAAATGAGCAAGAGTCTGGGCAACGCGCTTGATCCGGTAGAGATAATAGACAAGTTCAGCGCGGATGCGTTGAGATTCAGCCTGATGATGCTTACCGCAACCGGGCAGGATGTTTATGTGTCGGACGAAAAATTTGAAATTGGCCGCAATTTCGGCACAAAAATATGGAATGCGGCTCGCTTTATGCAGATGCAGACGGAGGCCGCGTTTGAGGATGACCGGGAAGCCGGTTCGCTGCCTGGCAGAATTGAAATGTCTGACCTGGATGCGGACGCTTTTACCGCCGATGATATGTATATAATTGCCGGTCTCAACAGGACCGTCCGGGAGTGCAGCCGGAACCTTGAAAACTACCGTTTCAACGACGCAGCCAAAATCTTGTACGAATATATATGGCATCACTTCTGCGATTGGTATGTTGAATGTTCAAAGAGTGTTCTTTACGGAGAGGATGCCGCGGGCAGAAAGCATACTATAAAGGTGATGCATTATGTTTTCGACAGGATGCTGCGTCTGTTGCATCCCATGATGCCGTTCCTTACCGAGGAGCTGGGACATGTTATGGGCTACTGCGCAGAGTCGGATTTTGTTTCCGGCGACCGGTGGCCTCGCCATTTGAGCGCAGATGAATTGTCTGCGTGGGGAATTGACCCGGAGCTTGTCGAGTATGTTGAAAACAAGCGGGACCTGGTTCGGGTAGCCAGGATACTGCGGGCTGACTACAACGTGCTGCCGGTGACCGAGGTTACTTACAAAATCAAGCCTCACAACGATGACGAAAAGCGCCTGATTGATTCCGATATGGATTCGCTCAAGTCCATGTTGCATGCCCACACAATTGAAGTGGACCGAAGCCTGGCGCCCGAAAAGCCCATGCCAAGCGGAGTCAGCGCTTTGGGCACGGTCTACATGCCCCTGGAAGGTGTCGTCGACGTGCAGGCGGAGATTGATCGGCAGAACCAGCAACTGGCTAAGATCGAACAGGATCTGCAGAAGGTTGAAAACAAACTGGCCAACAGGAACTTTGTGACTAAAGCGCCGGAGCACGTTGTTAACCGGCAGCGGGATCTGAAACAGGATCTGCAAGACAAGGCGGGCAAGCTGAAGAAGCTTGTCGAGACTTTGAAGAACTCGGCGTGAGGTTCGTCAATCAAATGCTCGCTGGACATTGTGCTCGTGAATAGTATCATCGCATCTATGAAATCTGGAGTATTTAGAATTCTTTGCGTTGCGGCCATAGCTGCCGCGGTATGCGGTTGTACAATGCCTTCTGATCGGGACCTCTACACTCAGGCGCGCAGTGCGATGGAAAATTCAGAGGATTTTCCTGAACGGGCGGAGGTGCAGGGAATAAGTGAATCCGGTATATACAGGGGCAAGAATGCCGCCTGCATTGAAATACCTTATGAGGTTAACATTGACGGTCGCGTTGATATCAGATCGTACAGGGTTTGGCTTAAAAGGGTCGCAATGACCTGGGAAGTGGACCGGCTGGTAAAGGCGCCGGAATACAAAGGTGGAACTACTCTACCCTGAAACTGAATGCTTCATGCGCCTGTCCAGGATTCTGTTGCTGATTACAATCAGGCCGAAGCCGCTGATCTGATTCATATATCCTTGCCTTTTACAATGGATAACGATATCAAACGCGCCAGCAACAGACAATAACCGGCTTTTGTATAGCAGCAAACCGTGTTAACGAGGGAAACCTGATGACCAGATCGTTCAAAGCCATATTCATTCCGGGGGTATGTCTCCTCTTTATCAACGCTGTTGAAGAGGTTGTAGGGTATAAGCTGACACGGTTTATCCGCGATCCGTATATGTTAACATGCGTGTTGATGATCATGTATGCCGCTGGTTTCACGCTGGTGGCGTCACTGATGATTCCGGGCACGAAGAAGACAGTTCATAAACTTCACAACACCAGCCGGAAAAAAGGCGGTTTTGCGGGAGTTGTCTTGTTTTACGCAGTCCTGGCTTTTGTCTTGTTTAAAGCTTACTACGTGATCTATACCCAGGGACCGCAGTATCTTCTACCCCGCGCATGGCGGTAGTGTGCGCAGAGTCATTTGACCGGATCGCTGGTTACCGGAACCACCGATCCTCCGGAGATATCTTTTATCGAGGAAACCGTTTTGCCGTCTTTTGAATGGATCTCGTAATTTTCGTAAATCCATACTGTATTTCCATTGCCGGTTTTGAGTTCTCCTTTTGTGCGACCCAGTCTTTCCTTGACCTGGCTCAGCGGTTTGCCGATCAAATCGCTGATTGAACCCGAGGACGAGTCCTTTTTGTTTGCGGACTTTTCCCTGGCCGGGCGTCTCGATGAAACGGTCGGCTTTCTTCTGCCCCGCTGCGGAGCGGACATATTGGCGGATGCTGAGTCGGCGGGCGCAGGCGATGTCGCGGATTCGAGCATCTCTTCGGTCATGGAGATCTCCAGTTTGACTGAAGTATCGGGCGCTGTTATTTTAATCATCTCGCTCACATTGATGGGGGGCTTTCCGCCCCTCTTTTGCTGCATCTGTGCCGACAGCATTGGCACAACCATGCCGTTGAGCATTCCCGCCACCTGTTGCGCCTTTTGGCTGTCGCCCAGGTCGGTCAATACGATTATATCCATTGCATCGGACAATTTCATCCCGAAGCCGATAGATCGAAGCTTTTCAAACGGTTTCATGAAACTGAGTTGCATGCCCTTGCCGGGTTGTTTTGCCGCGGCCTGCTCTGTTTTCTTTATCTGTTCGCCGATCTGTTTCCGTAGCTTGTCGGGGGCGGCAAACAGCACTTGAAACTGGGTTCCTGAAGGAATGTTTTTCGAAATCCTGTCAAGAGAGTCGGGGATTTTTTCCTTTTTTCCTTCTTCGACCCTGGCGATCATCTCGGACAGGTGTCCCTTGTTGAGAGTGATAAAAACCACTTTGCCGTTTTCTGAAAGCCCAAGGAACATGTTTATTGCGGTGTCCGTACCTACGCTCCTTCCCGGCTTCCCTTTTATTGGAATGTTATCGATGCTGATGGCGTAGCGGCCGGAGATTTCTTCTTCGACAATTGTGGTCTTCTTTGACAGCCCCTGCTTTGCGGCTTCAGTGATCATCAGGTTGACAACCTTCTTGAGTTGTTTTGCGGTAATGGGCTTCTTGAATTCCAGCGCAGCGGCCATGCCCATGTTGTCGATTAGTTTCTGGGGGTTCTTTTCCTCGAAGTCGACGTTTGACATATTCATTGACGCAACCATGGACTTGAAGTCCTCGTCCTTAAGCCCGGTAGCTTCTTTGATTTTCTGCTCCAGCTCTTTGTTCTGAGATGCCAGCGGATTGATCGAACCCATGGAGTTCTGCTTTTCCTCGATCTTTTTATAGATAGGAGCTTTGCGTGCGGCCGCCCCGTCAAAAATTGCAACCAGGTCAGCCCCCGGCTGTATTGCGGCGCGGGCTGTTGCTTCCGCTTTCGGCTCTTTTTTCCGGCAGCCGGAAAAAAGAAAGTTGAGAGTCAGGAGAAGAGCGAGAACCGACATATATATGGTGCGATGATTTTTCATGCGCGGAACCGTAGCACAGTCCGGGAAACAAGTCAACTTTCTCTTTAGCTTTACGCGCTGTCGCTTCAATCGTAATATAGCGGCATGAAAAATACCAGCGGAAAGAAATTGAAGCAGATTTTCGAGATACTTAAGGCCGCGAAGAAGATGCTTATAGTTATGCAGGATTATCCCGATCCTGACGCAATCGGGTCGGCGGCCGCGCTTAAGTTGATCGCGAATTCCAGTCATGATATTCCTTGCACGCTTGCTCATGGCGGCATCGTGGGACGCGCCGAAAACAAGGCGCTGGTACGCTACCTGGACCTGAGTCTTCAGTCCATGCGCAAGACAGACGTTTCCGGTTTTGATATCATTGCAATGGTTGACACTCAGCCCGGCACAGGGAATAACTCCCTGAACAGTAAACGCATTCCGGATATTGTCATTGATCATCATCCTGTTCGAAACGAAACGCGCAAGGCGTCTTTTCATGATATCAGAAGCCGTTACGGGGCTACTTCGACGATACTTTACGAATACTTGAAGGAGATGAATATAAAGCCGAACGCCCCACTGGCCACGGCGCTTTTATATGGTATTCGCTCTGATACCAGCGACCTTGGGAGAAATGCCATACAAAGCGATGAGGCTGCGTTCCTTGAGCTTTACCCGCTGGCCAATAAGAAGGCGCTGGCTAAGATTGAGGGCGAGCGGCTCCCGCAAGGCTATTTCCGGGTTCTTTCTAAAGCGCTGAAAAGCGCCCGCACTTACGGGAAATGCGTAGTGTGTTCCCTGGGCAACATCAATAATCCGGACATGGTTTCGGAAGTGGCCGATCTCCTGCTTCGAAACGAAAAAAGCGCCTGGGCGCTGTGTTTCGGGGTGTATAAGAAACGCCTGTTGCTTTCCGCGCGGACATCCGAGCAGGGAGTCAACGCAGGCGAAGTAATGAAGGGCATTGTCGACGACATTGGAAGCGGCGGAGGCCACAGCGCTCTTGCCGGCGGCCAGATATCAATCGGAAGTCAGCCCCAGTCTGAAGTCCACCGGCTGCAGGACCGGATTACCGCCCGTTTTCTTGAACTGACCAACACCAGAAAGACCAGGGGGCGGTCGCTCGTGTGAGAATGCAGGGCTGTGAAAATTGTCGTTTCTGCGAGAAAACCGCCCGGCTCATATAGACGCAGGAGGCAAAGGAGCCTGTTGACAAGGGTTTCGGGAAAAAGAATGCACTGCCTGCTACATGGCACAGTATATGCTCGTCATACAAATGGAGTATAATGCTGTATGAACGTCGAATATAACAGATTGAGGAAACAGGCCGGGTTCACGCTGGTGGAGATAATGATCGTGGTGGCGATCATAGGCCTTCTGGCAGCTATTGCAATTCCGTCGTTCAACAAGGCAAGGAAGGAATCCCGGCAGACCGCTTTCATCAGTGACATACGCACATATTCAGGAGCCGCGGAGATGTTCATGATAGAGACGGGCGATTATCTCGAGGACAGCAGCTCGGGGCAGATACCTTCAGGGTTTGAGGATTATCTGCGGAGGGGCGACTGGGTGGGCGGCACGCCAATCGGTGGAGTCTGGGACGCTGAGTATGAAGATACCGGCGGAATACGATCCTGTTTCGGCGTTCATTTCAACGACGGGAAGAATCCTGGCGACGGATACATGCGGGAAATTGACGAGGAATGCGACGACGGCAACCTGAATAGCGGATCCTTCAGGAAGATCGCAGACGACAGGTATTACTATATTCTTGAAGAGTAGCCTCTCCGGCGTTTCACCAATTCGCGCCCCCGCAGCAGCGCTTTCCACGCTCTCACTACGAAATCCTGTGAGATATGCGGGCTAAGTTTTTTGTTTTGCATGCTTGACATTCGTCTGGAGGAGCCATAAAATACCTTCACAAAATTTGAGCATTTGTCCGGGTTCGCAGCATTCTATATGCTGCAATGAGCCCGTGACTGGGGCTCTCGGTTTTCCAGGCGCCCGGGAGCCCCCTTTTTTTGTTCTTGATCAATCCCCGCAGTTGTTTTTTTCCTGTTAATCAGTAAACTGTCGGGGTGGCCCTGCATTGGAGCGGACGGAATCTTTGCCTGGCGCGCTGGCGGACACGGCATTCGGATACCGTTCCTGTAGTGGTCTGAAGACCAGAAGTAAAACGGGGAAGAGGAGGTAGTTTTCTATATGGGGGGAGATAAGGACAGGCTCAGGACCGAGCTGCTGAACATTGACGGGAGAGGGTATCCTTCGTACAAGAAGATCCGGGGCAGTTACAATTTTGAATCGTTTGATCTTTTTATTGATTACGTTCAGGGCGATCCGTTTGCTGCGCCGAGCAGGCTGAGGGTGCGGGTTCCTGTTGCCGGGTCCGGGTTCCCGGAGAGCTGCTTCAGCAGCAGGACCAGGCAGGTGGCTTTTCGCGATTTTCTTGCAAGAAGGTTCTCTGAGCTGTGCCGGGATGTGCGGGAGAAGCAGGGTTCAGGAAAAAGCGGACTTCTCGGCATGGATGTTCCGGGCCAGGAAATCATGGACCGGTCTTCGGTGGTTGTTGAAGATTCGTGTATTGAAGCCCGGTTTGTAGCAGGCCTTCCCGCACAGGGAAGACGCGTTCGCGGGCGGCAGGCTGCAGTATTGATATGCGAAAAGATCCCCGGTCTCGTGCGCAGGGCGCTGTTTTTCGACAAAGCCGACGCGGTGGAACTTGAAACTCACCTTGATGTCTGCGAAGACGCGGTAGCTTTGAGAACGGCGCTTGACGAAAGGGATCTCATCGCTTTCGTGGCTGACGGCTCCGTGCTTCCCCGGCGTTCCGGAATTGATGACCGGCCGCTGGATGAAGGCGCAGTAGCCTTCAAAAGCCCGGACTCGATGCGGGTAACCATACCGACTCTCCACTCGGGCGAGATATCCGGAATGGGGATTAAAAAGGGTGTCACCCTTATTGCGGGCGGGGGTTACCACGGCAAGAGCACATTGCTCAACGCTCTTGAGCGGGGCGTGTACAATCATGTGCCCGGCGATGGACGTGAGAAGGCGGTATCAACGCGAACCGCTGTAAAAATCCGCGCCGAGGACGGCAGGTCGGTTCAGGGCGTGGACATTACTCCTTTTATAGACAATCTGCCAGGCAAAGGGAGGCCGAGCAGCTTCAATACTCAGAACGCCAGCGGAAGCACCAGCCAGGCAGCCAACATAATGGAAGCGGTGGAGATGAAAGCCGAGGCGCTGTTGCTTGATGAGGACACTTGCGCAACCAATCTGATGATTCGCGACGCGCGGATGCAGAATCTCGTGGAAAAGCCCGGCGAACCTATAACTCCGTATCTTGACCGGGTCAGGAGCCTGTACGACGATGCGGGAATAAGCGCGGTCATAGTACTCGGCGGAAGCGGAGACTATTTTGAGGTCGCCGACCAGGTCATTAGAATGGACAATTTCGAGCCTTCCGACGTGACCGAAAGAGCCAAAGAGATAGCAGCCCGGTTTCCGAGCCTGCGAAAGGAAGAGAACGTTGAACCCTGGCCGGAGTCCGGTATCAGGCGCGAGCCCGACCCCCATTCAATAGATCCAAGCAAAGGCAGGAAGAGCGTAAGCATAAAGACCAGGTCGACCCGGGCGGTTGTTTTCGGATCGCATGAAGTAGATATGGGCCAGGTTTCGCAGCTTGTCGACGAGGGCCAGCTTCGTGCTATAGGGCGGGCCATGGACATGGCAAGGCGAAAGCTTGAAAGGGGAGTATCGTTTTTTGAAGCGATAGAAAGCGTTTGCGAAGAGGTTTATGAACACGGTTTTGACGTGCTGGATGACCGTCGAACGGGCGATTACGTCGAATTCCGTCCCTGGGAACTGGCCGCTGCGCTGAACCGGCTTAGAACACTTAAGGTGCCGGAAACCCGCTGAACTGTATGAGAGTTGACGAGAAGAGAGTTTTTAGAATATCCGGCGGCGCGCCGCAAACCGGTGCGGTGGTTTACTGGATGAGCAGAGATCAGCGCGCACGCAATAACTGGGCTTTGGCTTATGCGCAGGACCTTGCAGTAGAAACAGGTTCGGCGCTGATAGTGGCCTTCTGCCTGGTCCCGCAATTTCTCGGGGCCGCTGCGCGTCAGTATGGATTTATGCTCAGGGGATTGGAGGAAACCGCTGAAGAGCTGGCGAAGAAGAATATCGGATTCACTTTGCTTCGCGGCAATCCATCTGCGGAGATTCCCCGTTTCGCAAAAAAGATTCGTGCAGGCGCTGTAGTTACGGATTTCGATCCTCTTCGCATCAGAAAAAGATGGCGAGAGACCATCTCAAAGAAACTCTCGATTCCTTTTTACGAGGTCGACGCTCACAACATTGTTCCCTGCCGTATCGCTTCGCAGAAAAGGGAGTATGCGGCCAGGACTTTTCGCCCCAGTATCCACAAATTGCTTCCCGATTTTCTCGAAGGATTACCGAACTTGAAAAAACATCCGGTGGCCCCTCCTTCGGGACTGGTCCCGATGCCCGGCGCGGACACGCTTCTGGACGAGCTCAAGGTCGGC
>CAYTRK010000006.1:0-25649 GCA_964440205.1 uncultured Victivallaceae bacterium | reverse complement strand
GCACCAACGAAACAATAAAAAGAGCGGCGCGACTGGGAGGCAAAAACCTTGTAATAGTCAAAACTGCCAAGGCAGGCCACGATATGAGATTCGATATCCCGGTTGTAGGCTCAACTACAATCAGAATACTCAGAAAACACTCCGCCTCAGCGCTTGCGCTCCAGGCAGGAAAAGCCATTATGCTGAACAGGAATGCTTTGATCAAGGCGGCTGATGAAGCCGGCATCTCTATCGTCTCGGTCGCAAAATGATTGACTCTTGCCATGCTCTACCCTGTAATTGTTTGCATATCTGAAAAAATCGAAATAGCCAATAAAAGATACTGTCAAAAGTTTTATGAAAACGAATGAAAGCCGGAAAGATCGGTTGACAACTACGGCGGCGACTACGAATTACGATGCACCTTCGCTAAAGCTACGGCGGACATTAGAGAGGCGCTCTCAATAGCCTGTCAACTTTGGACAGAACGCAACAGAAACACAGGACAAATAATATGACAACCAAACCGGTTAAGGTAGGCGTAGTCGGCGTCGGCGCACTGGGCCAGCACCACGTGCGGGTTTATTCGGAGTCGCCCGCAGCCGAGCTCGTCGGCATTTATGATACAGACAAAGATCAACTCGAAAGCATAGCATCCAGGCACAACACGACTGCTTTCTCAAGCATGGATGAACTGGCAAAGAAAACCGAAGCCCTGAGCCTGGCGGTTCCTACCGACAAACATTTTGATGTCGGGACGCGCCTGCTCAATCAAGGCTTGCACCTGCTCGTCGAAAAACCCATAGCTGCGACTACCGCAGAAGCGGAAAAAATGGTTGAACTTGCGGATAGCAAAGGCCTGATCCTGCAGGTAGGACATATCGAACGGTTCAATCCGGTAATACGTTTCCTGGAAGGCAACCTGGATTCACCGCGATTCATAGAAGCTGTTCGTCTCGCGCCGTACCCGCCGCCACGAGAAAATCAGAAACCAAGAGGAACCGAGGTAAGCGTTGTGCATGATCTTATGATCCACGACCTGGATATCGTTCTTCACCTTGTGCAATCAAAATGCGTTGAAATACATGCCGTAGGCGTACCGGCGCTGAGTCCTACAGAGGATATAGCAAATGTCCGCCTGCTTTTCGAAAACGGCTGCGTAGCCAACCTCACGGCAAGCAGAATCAGCATGGAAAAAACCAGGAAAATAAGAGTTTTCCAGGAAAACACGTACGTGTCGCTGGATTATCTTCATCAAGCCGGCCAGCTCTACACAAAGAAAAACAATAATATAGAAATGTCCAATGTTCCCATAGAATCAGGAGAACCGCTCCCTGAAGAACTCGAGGCGTTTTTGAAAAGCGTCCGCACTAGAACCGATCCGGTTGTAACGGGGCAACACGCTTCTGCCGCTTTGCAGCTTGCAGTGGAAATATGCCGCAATATCAGAAATAATCCATCCTGATGAATGCCCGCAAAAAAAAGAACATACTGGTTGTGGCCGGAGAAGTCTCCGGCGATATGCATGCGGCCAAAGTAGTCTCCGCCCTTCAAGGAAATCTGCCGGAGAGATCTTTCTGGGGCATCGGCGGCCCGCGTTTATCGGAATGCGGGATGGAAACGGTGTTCAGCATAGACCGTATGGCTGTCATGGGACTATCCCAGGTGATCCGCCGACTGCCTTATTTCAAAAAGGTGTTTAACTCCATTCTCGACCTTGCCGCAGAAAGACAGCCGGAATGCGCCATACTCGTTGATTATCCGGGCTTCAATCTTCGCCTCGCCAGACGCCTGCGCGAAATGGGCATATGCGTAATATACTATATCTCTCCACAGGTCTGGGCATGGAACAAAGGACGCATACCTAAAATGGCGCGCTGGATGGACAGGCTTATAACCATATTCCCTTTTGAATCGGACCTCTTCAAAGGAACCGGTCTCAGGGTCGATTTCGTGGGGCACCCACTGGTCGACGAAGCCAAAGCGGTGATCTCTCAATCGCCAGCGCCACTGCCATGGACCGGACAACCCCATATCGCACTTCTCCCCGGAAGCCGAAAACACGAGATCACCAGGCTGCTGCCGGTAATGAAACAGGCCGCCTGCCGGATAGAAAAAACTTTTCCCGATGCTTCGTTCATTATTGCAGCCCCGTCAGAAGAAATGGCTTCCCTTTCAAACAATATCATGACCAAAGGCAGTCTTCCTCCACATCAATGGCGCATCGTAACAGGCCAGACACGACAGGTTCTACGGCAGTCGAAAGCTGCCATGGTAGCATCCGGAACCGCCACCATCGAAGCAGCGCTCATGCGCTGCCCTATGATCGTCACCTACCGCGCAGGTCTTGTTGAATACCTGATTGCAAAAATGCTGATACGAATCAGAAATATCGCAATGGTGAATATCATTGCAGGCAAGGAAATCTGTCCGGAACTGGTCCAGCACGAAGCCACCCCGCATAACCTTGCAGAAAACACTATACCCCTTTTGAAAGAAAGCTCGGCCCGGAGAGTTATGCTTAACGAACTTGAGAAGGTCCGGGAAGCTCTCGGAGAAGGCCATTCAGAAGAAAAAGCCGCCCGCATCATAATTCGCGAACTTAAAAAACGCGAAACCACCCAGTCCGCCTGACCCGCACGGACGAGGGCTGCCTGCCCCGCTTAAAGCTTCCCCAGATCAAACACCTCGCTGACTTTGTCCGGATAAGTCAGGCTAACCCTGATCGAACCAAACCCGGCATCCACCAACGCCTCTCTCACACAGCGCAACGCAACATCCGGATTGTTGCAATCAGAACTCAGATGCGCCAGATACACCGCCCGGGTCTGAGGACCTGCAGTCTGCCTCAAAAAATCCACGGCCTGGTCATTTGACAGATGCCCCTGCCTCCCCTGTATCCGCTGCTTCAAAGACCACGGACGGGATGAATCGCGAAGCAGGTCCCCGTCGTGATTGCACTCCACAACAATAACGTCGCAGGATTTCAACCTGTTTCTAATAAGCTCTGTTGCCGTGCCCATATCGGTTACGATCCCGGCTCTGGCTCCCCCGGAGTCAACCAGAAAACCCACCGGATCGTAGGCATCATGGGGAACAGAAAAAGGCTCTACGCTCAGCCCCGCTATCTTAAACCGCGACCCGTTCGTAAAAACATTCCAAGGCAGACCGCGCAGCTTCTCTTTCAACTCAATAGCGTCAATAGTTCCCGCATTCGCGTACAATGGAACGTTCAACCGCCTGTATAGCACTCCGAGACTTGAAACATGATCATGGTGCTCATGAGTAACGCATACTGCCTTGACCATACCGGGCTCCACGCCAACAGCCGCCAGACGCAGCTCCGTTTCCCGGTAACTGAGCCCGGCGTCAATAAGGATTCCGGAAACCGAAGTTCCAATATAAGTGCAATTTCCCGAACTTCCGCTTCCGAGAACACACACTTTCAATCCCTGTCCGGTCGACACCTCTCCGAGCAAATCCTCAGAGGGCTTCACAACCCTGCTATCAAGAATTAAATTCTGTTCTTCCAAATCTGCGCCCTCTTTAACCCTCATATCATTCACCACGGCTGAAATAATCATCGACAAGCTCCGCGGATTTCTGTCCGCTCAATGCTACCATCGGCATACCGCCTCCGGGATTTACCGAGCCGCCGGCGAAAAAGAGATTATCGTATTTACTGCTTCGCTTAGGAGCTTTGAAGCCGAAATTCCTGAACCTGTCGGAAACCACTCCGTAAATGGAGCCGCGATTGGAATAATAATTCTCGTATATGTCCTGCGGCGTCCAGAAATGCTCCGTTACAATATGCTTGCGCAGATCCTTCAAACCCATCCGCTCGAGTTTATGCAAAACGTTATTCTTCAGATCCTCGTATTCATCATGACCTGCGGGAGACTCGGGGTCGATATAGGGTATGTGGGGAAGGATCTTGAGAACATCGCATCCGGGCGGAGCAACAACACTATCAGAACGCGCAGCTGCCACAACATACAAGGTCGGATCTTCCGGAAGCCGATGCTCTTGAAACACGCTGCGGAAATGCTTCTTCTGATCCCGCGAAAAGAAGAAATTGTGGTGCGCAAGCTGGGGGTACCTGATATCAAGGCCAAGATCAATGACAAGCCCCGAACAGGCCGGCTCATATTTCCTTTGCAGTTTCCGCAATAAGCGTGGAGCCTCGCCCAGGAGACGTTCAGAGGCCGGAATAACTTCCATGTTGCACACAATGGCATCAGCTTGAATTTTATCGTTTGAAGCCAGGACAATTCCTTTGACAAAGCCTTCCCCTTCCTCCATCCGGACAACTTCGCTGTTGCAATGTATCTTAACGCCAAGTTCCCGCATAAATCGCTCCAGCCCACGGGCAAGGTTGTACATCCCGCCATCCACATACCAAAGGTCATCCCGAAACTGGATGGTGGGTAGACAATTCATAAAAGCCGGCGCTCGCAGGGCCGAAGATCCAACGTATTTTATAAAAAAGTCAAAAATATCCCTGAAATAAGAAGTGGTAAAACTGCGACTTACCACACCGTGCATGCTTCTCAATAAATCGAATTTCGGAAAATCACGGAGCCCGTAAAAACGCCTGAAATCCTGCGCTGTATCCAGCCCATGCTGGAAATACCCTTTATCAACCAGGTCGTATAGACGCTCCGAGTATTCAATAAACGACTTTACGCGGGCAGGATTCTCGCCGGCCTTGCGGGCCTCGTAAGCCATGGTCTCCGGGTCTGGATGCAGATCCACAACCATTCCGTCCTCAAAAAAATTCCGCCAGTGAGGCCGGACCCGGCGAATAGACAGGTAATCAGACATTTTCCGTCCGGATCGTTCAAACAAAAGGCTGAAATTCCGAGGTAGAGTAAGAATGGACGGGCCAAGATCGAAAATGTAGCCGTCTTTCTCCAGGAAGTTCAGCTTTCCGCCCAACTTTTCGTTTTTCTCGAAAAGCTCAACATCATGACCAGTCTGGGCCAGCGATATTGCGGCGGATATGCCGCCAAGTCCGCCGCCTACAACAATTATCTTCTTTTTTTCTTGCTCAGACACAGGCATCCTTATTGTTGAAATTGTAAATTTTCCTAATACAAGATTAATTGTAACAGAGAGATTAAGACATATTCAACAATGGAAAAATTTAAGGAACTCCTTAACAAGCAAAAGGCCTTCGTCCAGGAAGGCCGTCCCCTCGACGTATCTTTTCGCCTGCAATCCCTGCGTTCCCTGAAAAAAGGCATACAGGATAATGAAAGACAGCTCATAGAAGCCCTGGCCGAGGATCTTGGGAAGACGGAAACGGAAAGTTACTTATCAGAAATAGGCTTTGTGCTCAACGATATCGCCAACGCTATAAATAATCTTCCCCGCTGGAGCCGCAAGAAGAAAGTCCGGACTCCGCTCATAGCCTGGCCGTCACGATCATTTATATATCCGGAGCCATACGGCTCGGTCCTGATCATCGGTCCCTGGAACTATCCGCTACAACTTCTGCTCTCACCGCTTGTCGGCGCAATGGCCGCAGGCAACTGCGCTGTACTTAAGCCTTCCGAGTTCGCGCCCGCTACTGGCCGAATTGTTTGCAACATTTTCAAAAGCCTGTTCCCGGAAAACTATATGGCTGTAATACAAGGCGATGAACAAACGGCAAAGGATCTGGTCTGCCGCGATTTCGACTTTATCTTTTTCACAGGCAGCAGTTCCGTGGGACGCCAGATAATGTCAGCTGCAGCAGAAAACCTCACGCCCGTAACCCTCGAACTGGGCGGCAAATGCCCCTGTATAGTATGCGAAGATGCCGACATCGAAATAACCGCAAGGCGCATAGCATGGGGAAAGCTTCTCAATGCGGGACAGACATGCGTCGCGCCGGACTATGTCCTGGCACATGAATCGGTTCTTGAGCCGCTCCTGAACGCTTTAAGCGATAACATGTGTCGGGACACCATCAGCGAACAAACGCAACGTGTCATAAACACCAGGCATTTCGACCGTCTGGCAGGTTATCTCGAACAAGGCTCAGTATACGCCGGAGGAAAGATCAACCGGAACAAGACATGTATCTCTCCCACCATAATGATAAATATGGATGAAAATTCCGATGTAATGAAAGAAGAAATTTTCGGCCCCATTCTGCCGGTCCTTCCCTTCAAAGACCTGGATGATGCTATCTGCACAATCAGGACCAGGCCGAAACCACTGGCTCTATACCTGTTTACCAGAAATAAAGGCATACATCGCAAAGTGATTTCCGAAACCAGCTCTGGCGGAGTCTGTATTAATGATACAGTAAGCCACCTGCTTAACCAGAGGCTGCCTTTTGGCGGCATCGGGGAAAGCGGGATGGGCGCCTATCACGGAAAGGCCAGTTTCGATTGCTTCACACATTTCAAGAGCGCCCTGAAAAGATCTACCGTCATCGACCCCAAATACCGGTATCTGACAAACAACAGCTCTTCATTGCCCGCGCTCAGACACCTGTACAGATTTCTCATGCGATAGCTTACAGAAATTCAAAGAATTTTCATCAAGAACAGACCGTAGTCCGGCTTCCACCCTCGAAACATCCACCACCGTATCCCTGCATGGACCACAAGGCCGCTCATTGCTGACAGCCAGAACCGGCTTGGGAAAACAAGCCCGAATACCGTCCGCAAGTTCCCGCTTACAGGCAACAGCTACAACCGCCATAACATCTTTCTGTCTGACCCTTGAAATAGCCTGCCGTCCTCCGCCAGCAAGAAAACACTTTATATTATAGCAGTCCCTGAGCTTGAGAATGCCGGCAATGTCGCATTTGCCGCAACGGGCGCATCCGTCAACATCTGAGGCTATGTTTCTTTCACAATCCGAGTTCTGCAGACAGTGAGGAATAAGCAGAAGAATATTCTCTGCAGGAACCCGAACTTTTCGAATCCGTGTGGTAACCCAATTATTAAAATTTATAAACCGTTCCAGCATGAAGTCCTCAAATCTGGTCGTTTTATAATGGAACATTCATCTACAAACGTGTATTTTATAGCATATAGCAAAAATAACAGTCGAGAAACAACGCGATGAAAAAAAATGGAGATAGAGAGCTATGTCCGCTGATTCAAAGGCTAAACATGCACTGATCGTGGGCGCGGGCCCCGGAGGGCTGACCGCTGCAATGATCCTGGCCCGGCGTGGTTTGAAAGTGACCGTCGTTGAGGCTAAAGACCGGGTTGGCGGCAGAAATGCGCGCCTTGAACTGGGTCCGTATACTTTTGATACAGGGCCGACATTCCTTATGCTCAAAAGGATTCTCGACGAGGTGTTTTACGAAGCCGGATCATCTGCCGACGATGCGATGGATATGCGCAAGCTTGATACCATGTACCAGCTCAGGTATAGCAACCGGACAATAGAGATGAACAGTGATCCGGACTTAATGAGAGACGAAATCTCAAGACTTTTTGCCGGCAGAGAAGACGGATATGACAGTTTCAGGAAACGGGAAGGCGCAAGATTCCAGCGGCTTTTCCCCTGCTTGCAGAAACCGTATCACAAGATCAGCAAACTAACCCACCCGGATCTGATTAAGGCCATACCCCACCTGGCGCTGGGCAAGAACCTCTTCGACGTAATGAAGGGATACTTTAAAGACGATGAACTCGCAACATCTTTCACCTTTCAGGCTAAATACCTGGGAATGTCGCCATGGCAATGCCCCGGACTCTTTTCGATCATTCCTTACATTGAACATGCTTTCGGCATATACCACCCCATAGGAGGTTTGAGCCGCATCTCCGAAACTATGGCGGAAATCGCGACCGGACACGGAGCTGAGATCATGCTGAACTGCCGGGTGAAAAAGATTCTGACATCAGGGCAAACCACAAAGGGCGTAGAACTGGAAAACGGTGAAAAGATCTTCGCTGATGATGTTATAATCAACGCCGATTTCGGATACGCGGCGGAGAACCTTTTTGAACCCGGAACTCTGCGCAAATATACGCCTGACCGCCTTCAAAAAATTAAAATGTCATGCTCTACTTTCATGCTGTATCTGGGCATCGATACCATCTATGACACGCCCCATCATATGATCGTTTTTGCTGACGATTATAAGAGAAACGTCGAAGGTATTGTCGCCGGAAAACATATCACCGACGACATATCCTTCTACGTGCGCAATGCAGTGGCAACAGACAACACACTAGCGCCTGCCGGACACTCAACCATCTATGTCCTGGCCCCGGTGGCAAACCTTCGAGGAGCGCCTGACTGGAGAAAAGAAAGCCGGCCCTTCAGGGAGACAGTACTGGATGCGCTTGAACAGAAAGCTGGCATGAAAGACCTGAGGAAACACATAAAAAAAGAACATATCATAAACCCGCTCGACTGGCAGAATGATTACAACCTTTTTGAAGGCTCAACTTTCAACCTGGCGCATAATATGACTCAAATGCTGTACTTTCGGCCAAGAAACAAGTTCGAGGAATTCGACCACTGCTACCTGGTAGGCGGCGGGACCCACCCGGGAAGCGGACTGCCAACAATATACGAGTCCGGGCGAATTGCAGCCAACATCCTGTGCCGCCGGTATGGCATGGACTTCGAAACTTACAACCTTGATGCCTGACATCACACCGATTTTCCGCATTGCAAACCGGCCAGGAGCTTATTAGTATTACGCTTTTACCCACTTAACTATGAGATCAGTGAAAATACACAAAAACAATCTATTTTTACCTGTGGCGCCATGCAGGACAAAGAAGATGGGCTTCTATCAGGTTCATCTGCTCACCGCAGTGCTCATGGCATCTGCAGGACTGCTGACGGGCACAGCCGAGGTCTATAACGCGATGAAAACCAGAGACGCCGCCCGGCTCGCTAAGCTTCTGAAAGAAAATGCCGAAGAAGCAATCCGGGCGCGCAGCGCAAGCGGCTCCGGCCCGATGCACTGGGCTGCAGCACATAATTTCCCGTCAGGGCTCAAGCTGCTGATGAAACACGGCGGAAAACTCAACGCTAAGGCAGAGAAAGGCGCGGCAAAAGGTTCCACCCCGATGCACTGGGCCGCGATACGAAACTCGGAAGAAGCTGCCAAACTGCTTATAAAGGAAGGGGCGGACATCAAGGCAGAAACCGATAACGGATATACACCCCTCCACTGGACCGCACTCGGCAACAGCCCCGGCATTGCCGCCATTCTGATAGGGAAAGGCGCAAAGGTCGACGCCAAATCAAAAGACGGATTGACCCCACTGCATCTGGCAATGCAGAAGAACTCGCTGGACGCCGCAAAGGTCTTTCTCAGAAACGGCGCTGATATATACGCGGAAACAAAAGACGGCTCAACCCCTCTCTCCTTTGTTAAGAGCGCAGATGCGCGCTCCCTGCTCGAAAAACATGTCGCCTCGGAGCAGAAACCGCAGCAGGCGCCGCCAGAGAACACAGAACGCCGGAAACCGGAGCCCACCGAACCCGCCGCTGGCCGCACACAGAAAATCGAATACGATACCGGAGCCGTGTACCTCGGCCAGTTAAAAGACGGCAAAAAACACGGGCAGGGAACTCTTGTATATGCCAACGACGAAAAGTATTCCGGAGAGTGGATTAATGGAAAGAAACACGGATTCGGAATCTACTCGTTCCCTAATGGCGAGCAATACAAAGGCGAATGGAACGAAGGAACTCGGCACGGAACCGGAACATACACCTGGCCGAACGGCGACAAGCTGAAGGGTCTGTGGGAAAACGGCAAATTTAAGAACGGCGCCGGAACATACCACTTTGCAGATGGAGACGTGTACAAAGGCCAGTGGCGAAACAATATGATGTGGGGCTACGGCGTATACACAACCACCAGCGGCAAGAGAATTGAAGGCTACTGGGAAGCAAATAAACTGGCCAAAGCAACTGAAAAAGACACCGACCCCTCGACCGAAAAACCGAAGTCCGGCCCCGAAACAATAAAGAAAAAACAAGACACGCAATGATGCAGGAAATATACGACTTTTCTACAATCGAAAAGAAATGGCAGAAGTACTGGACAGACAACAAACTTTTCGAGTGCGATATATCCGAGCACCAAAACAAGTACTACTGCCTCACAATGTTCCCCTATCCTTCAGGCACGATGCACGTAGGACACGGCAGGAATTATATTATTGCAGACGTACTGAGCCGCTACAAAATCATGCGCGGATCCAACGTGCTCTCGCCAATGGGATGGGACGCTTTCGGCCTTCCGGCGGAAAATGCAGCAAAGGAAAAAGGAATCCACCCGAAAGAATCCATCCAGACAAATATTTCCCGCATGACCGAACAGTTGCAGTCATGGGGCATAGGGTACGACTGGAACAGGGAAATCAACACTTCCGACCCAGAATACTACAAGTGGACCCAATGGATCTTTCTTCAGCTCTTCAAAAGAAATCTGGCCTATCAGCGCACCGCTCCTGTCAATTGGTGCGACTACTGCACAACCCTGGCCAACGAAGAGGTGCTCCCCGACGGAACATGCGAACGATGCGGCAGAAAGATCAAAAAGAAAGACCTTAAACAGTGGTTTTTCAAGATAACTGAATACGCCCAACGACTTCTCGACGACCTTTCCCTCCTTGATAAGTGGCCGGAAAAAGTCCGCAATATGCAGGCAAACTGGATCGGACGATCTGAAGGCTCAATGATTGAATTCAAGGTTTCAGAAACCGGCGATTCATGCCCGATCTTCACAACCCGCCCCGACACCATCTACGGAGTAACATTCATGGCCATCGCGCCAGAACATCCGCTGGTACCCAAGCTGATGAAGGGACGGAAAAACGAAAAAGAAGTCGCTGATTTCGTTGAAAAGCAGTTGATGGTCTCTTCCGCCGTCCGAGCCGACGAAGCAACCGCTAAAGAAGGCGTCTTCACCGGCTACCATGTCACAAATCCCTTTAACGGCGAGAAATCTCAGCTCTGGGTAACAAACTACGTTCTGATGGAATACGGAACCGGCATAGTTATGGCCGTCCCGGCCCACGATCAACGCGATTTCGAATTTGCTAGGAAATACAATCTCCCAATCAAGGTAGTCATACAAAATCGCGAAAAGGACCTTAACGCTACAACCATGCAGGAAGCGTACATTGAAGATGGAGAACTGGTCAATTCAGAGCCCTTCAACGGACTGAATAACCGCGATGCTATCAGGGAAATAACCCGTTACGCGGAAGAAAAAGGATTCGGCAAAGCCGAGGTCAGCTACCGGATCAGGGACTGGCTGATCAGCCGCCAGCGCTACTGGGGCGCCCCGATCCCAATTATTCACTGTGATAAATGCGGAGCAGTCCCGGTGCCGGAGAATGATCTGCCCGTAAAGCTTCCAGACAATGTGGATTTCAGAATCAAGAAAGGAAACCCCCTTGCCCACCACGATGAGTTCCGGCGCACAAAATGCCCTAAATGCGGCGAAATTGCAGAAAGGGAGACCGACACTATAGCCCAGTGGCTTTGCTCGTGCTGGTACTTCCTGCGCTACATTAACCCCCGGCTTAAAACAGAGCCGTTTGAAAAACAGGATGTTGATCGCTGGCTCCCCGTCGACCAGTATATAGGCGGCATCGAACACGCTGTGCTTCATTTGCTTTATTCGAGATTCATAGTCAAAGTCCTGTACGATGCCGGCTTCTGCTCGTTCGCCGAACCGTTCAAAGCTCTCTTCACACAGGGCATGATCTGCAAGAAAAGCGACAAAGACGGCCAGCTTTATAAAATGTCCAAGTCCAAAGGCAATGTAGTAAGCCCCGACAAACTGGTGACAGAGTACGGCGCAGACACGCTGAGGCTGTATACCCTGTTCATCGGACCCCCCGAAAAGGACGCGGAATGGAACGACCGCGGTATCGAAGGAGCTTCGCGCTTTCTCCGTAAACTCTGGCGGAGGATCTACGACAATAAACAGATCCTGGATGATGCCGCCGGACTTGCTTGCGACCTTTCTAAAATGAACAATGCAGAGAAACAACTCTACAGAAAAACCCATGAAACCATCCAGATGGTCACCCGCGACATCGAAGGCTCGTTCCATTTCAACTCGGCAGTAGCCCGATTGATGGAACTCGGCAACGATCTGGATTCATTCAATATCAACAGTGAATCAGAAACCCAAAGCAAGGCCGTCTACAGAAACGCGGTTGAAACAATGGCTGTCCTGCTCTCGCCTTTTTCTCCGCATATCAGCGAGGAAATATGGGAACAGCTCGGGCACGAACCAAGCATCCTCCACGCCAGATGGCCCGAAGCAAACGAAGCAGCGCTCGAAAAGGAAGAAGTTGATATAGTAATTCAGATTAACGGAAAAGTCCGGGACAAAATAACTGTGCCGCCGGGGACCGACGAGGAAACAATCAAACCCCTGGTCATGGCAAGCGAAAAAGTCCAGAAGCATATTGAAGGCAAAGAACTGAAAAAATTCATCCTGGTTCCCGATAAACTTGTTAACCTTGCCGTCAAATAGACCCGCTTCAGCGCCACGCCAAAAAGACTCTCAAAGAAACACGATGAAAAATCACTCTTCTCACCGCGATCCAACTGATATACGCGAAAATAGAGGTTTTCAGCCCGCTGAGACAAAGCCGGAAATCAGCTCTGCCGGAAAGCTCCTGATAGCCGGCATAGTTCGCTCCTGGTTTTCTTTAACAGCGCGTGAACAGAAAGCCCTTTTGACGGTAATAACTATAGCGCTCATTGGAATGATCGTCGCAGCATGGCACAAAGCCGGATTCAGACAAGAACCACCAGCCGAAAAAAACAAAACTCAACTCACTGTCAAATAGAGCTGTTCAAGCTTGCGGTCAAATCTGCGCCACCTGCGCCGCATTTTTACTGCCGACATAAACGCGCATATCTCGGAAATCGGGATGAATTCCCGATTGCCAAGACCGTCAATCATTACGAGCCTCTTTTTGTCCGGACTCATCCATTGAACCAGAAAGTTCGTCAGGTTCATATCACAAGTCAGAATCGACCACTTGTAAAAGAAAACTTTCAGCTTCTGCAGATCAGCGCCAATGTCAGAAACTCCTCCCTGTTTAATAGTATCAGCAAGATTCTTCGAAATCCGTCCGTCAAAGTCCCTGACCAGAGAAAAAACAAGCCCCCTGCCCAGACTCGTATCCACCGGACCGTAATAAGCCGGAGTATGCTCCCATGGAATCTTGCGCTTTCTTAACCGGGAAAAATACTTTTCTTCACGTTGCTGCTGCTTGCTATAACTGGAATCTGAATTCCTGACCTTGATGCATTTGTGAGTCTGCCCGGGGTATATATAACAAGTCCTCTCAGAACCTCTTGCAATTATAGAAGCATCCGACAACTCAACAACATTCCTGGTATCCACGCTAAGCATGAAGAAATGCTAGCGCACGCCAACATATTGTCAACAAAACCCCGCCATTTCTCCCCACTCCGGGCCGGGCTGGCGCCGGCCACTCTTCTCCTCTGCCCCATGCCCCCACGAAGAAACGAACATCAGAATGTAAACGAGAAACCCAAAGAAATCACCGGATATACGCTGAATCTGTCAACATCCTCCTGGAACTCCTCTTTCTCCAACTGAAGATCCTTGTTCAATTGCGACTGAACCACCGGATTCTGCGCGGTCGCCTGAAGCAAAACATCAGGCTCACCATGAAACATCACCCCGAAATCACAGGCAAACCGAAACCGCCCCTTGCCGCCAACCGCATCCCCGTAGCCAACGCCAAGATATGGCGAAATTTCATCAAATGTAACCTCGCCATCCAGGCTCTGTACCGTATAGTCTGTTCCTTGAAAATTCAGCGTTTCATTCGGCGAAGCAGTCATGCTGATCTCGTTCTTATTGAAGACAATCCCGCCGGAAATGCGAAAACCGGATGCAGCCGGATGCCAGTCCAATAGCACAGGGATTGTCTGCCAATCAATATTTCCGTCAACTGTAGCCTCGTCAAGATCCACGGTATCATCATAATTGAACAGATTTATCCCTCCCCGCAAATTAGCTTTTTTCCCCATGTTCAATGTTAGATCGCCACCCCAGCCAAGCGTCCCGATCTTGAACCCCACACCCGCTGTACGCCTGGAAGCGTCGCCCTCCGGACGCCCGTTTGCGGCGTCCGCAAACAGCAATGCCGTAATCAAACAAATAATTCCAGTCAACCTGATCTTCATCTCATCCTCCTCTTCTTTCCATACAGGCAGACCTCGTGCCTGCCCTCTTCTCTTCCCAACCCACTCAACCCTGATCGTTTACCCTCTTCCTTTTTCCTTCATTATTGGACTTTCCTTGTTGGATATTGGATATTCTCCCCTATTCTCGATTCTCTTTTACCGTCTTCTGACGTTTCACGTCCTACCTTCCACTTTTCACACTTTCCGCGCCTCGTGCCCCTTCCCCCTTGCCACACCGGCCATACTGTAGTAGAGTATCAGGGCACTTGGATTCAAGCATGATCTTAATTGCCGGCATGGGAGGTTACAATCAAAATGAGCGCCGACTGCATCTTCTGCAAAATCATAAATAATGAAACGCCGGCTGAAAAAGTTTACGAAGACGAAGAGACGGTTGCCTTCATGGACATAGGCCCCGTATCAAAAGGACATGTCCTTGTAGTGCCTAAAGAACACCATGACCCTCTGATGAATACACCCGACGAAGTTCTACACTCACTGGTGTCGATTGCAAAAAAGATCGCACAGGCTCAGATAAAAGGACTTAACGCTGACGGAATAAACCTTACCCAGGCCAACGGCTCCGTCGCAGGCCAGATTATCCCGCACATCCATTTTCACGTTATTCCAAGATACGAAAATAAGGATTCGGCCGGAAATTGGCTTCCAGGCAAATACGACAGTCCCGAGGAAATGCAAAAATACGCAGAAATGATCAGATCAGCCCTGTAATGCTCCATAAACAACCGACGCGCCACAAGAGGAGAAGCAAATGCAGCAAGCCAGCTTTGAGAAGACCGTCAACAGCATATGCAAGAGCAAATCAGCATACAAAAAAGAAGCGTATTTTTTTATAAGAGAGGCTCTTGATTACACAGTTAAAAACCTCGACAAGCCGGCCCCGGGAAAAAGACGCCACGTCTCCGGCATCGAACTGCTCGAAGGCATAAAAGAGTTTTCCCGCAAAGAATTCGGACCGATGGCAATAACGGTTTTAAGGCAGTGGGGAATAAACCAGACCGGCGATTTCGGGGAAATTGTATTTGCCCTCGTGGAAGCCGGACTCCTGGGCAAAACAGATGAAGACCGCAAAGAAGACTTTTACGATGTGTATGATTTCCATGAAGAGTTTGTAAAACCTTTCCAGCCGCGCAAAAAATACAACTGCCTGAAAAAAACAAAATCTTCTCCGGTAGAAAACCATTAAAGAAAAGGAGACCTGACTGTAATGAGAAAACTGGCCTCTCTATTATTATTTTTTTCACTGTGCTTTGCCGCACTACTCGCACACGCAGGAAACGACGCGCCCGACAGGCTGGACAGGATCAAGCAGGCCAACAAGACGCTCAGACGTTTCGTTCTGGATAACGGCGTTGTTTGCCTTGTGCGCGAAGATAATTCGGCTCCCGCCGTCTCTCTCCAGATCTGGATGGGAACAGGCTCCATCCACGAAGGTGAACATCTCGGCTATGGCATGTCGCACGCAGTCGAACATATGATATTCAAGGGAACCGAAAAACGTGATCCCGGCCAGATCGCACGAGAGATTGCCGACGCCGGCGGCAAAATCAACGCATATACAAGTTTTGACCGTACCGTCTTTCATACCGACCTCCCTTCACGAAACTGGGAAAAAGGCCTCGAAGCGCTGGCAGATTCGCTTATGAACGCTTCTTTCCCTGAAAATGAATGGAAGAAGGAAAAAAACGTGATTCTCCGCGAGATAGCCATGGGTAAGGACAATCCAGGCCGGGTCATAAACAAACTTTTATGGCGAACAGCATACAAAAAACACCCCTACAAATATCCGGTTATAGGCTATGATGCCCTGTTCTCACGCCTTACCAGAGAGGAATTGCTGGATTTCTTCAAAAACAACTACATTTCGGGTAACGCAATTGTTGTAGCCGTAGGAGATTTCAACGCTTCAGAAGTGGAAACCAGAATAAGAGAAACATTTGGCTCCTGGAAACATAAAGTCCTGGCTCCGCGGTACGTTCCCGCTGAACCGGTTCAGCTCGGACCGCGGGAAGCCCGCGAAACCGGCTCCTACGAAAAATCACGCATCGAATGGGCATACCATACTGTAAAGCTGAACCACCCGGATGCCGTCGCGTTGGACGTACTCGCTCAAATCGTAGGCCACGGGCGGTCTTCACGTCTTAACGAGAGCATAAAGGAAGATCAACAACTGGTTCACAATATCAGCGCCTGGTCCTATACCCCGAAAGATCCCGGCTTGTTCGGGATATCAGCGTCTTTCGATCCTGAAAACGAAGAAGATGTGCTCAAAGCGCTGGAAGAGGAAATAAATTCCTGGCCGGATACCCGCTTCTCCAGGCAGGAAATTGAAAAAGCTCGAAACTCTGCCATGAAAAGGGAGCTGTCCGGACTCGCGACAATGAAAGGCCAGGCATCAAGCTACGCTTCCGGTGAATTCTACGCCGCGAATCCGAGATTTTCCGAAATATACATAAAGCGTCTCAATTCGATATCGCGCCATGATCTGACAAGAGTCGCCCGGAAATACCTCAATAAAGATAACCGGACAGTTGCAATACTGGCCCCGCAAACAAAAACCGAAACGGCCAAAAAAGAGAAGCCCGCCCGGAAATACCGGAAACCTGAGATGATCACTCTGCAAAACGGCCTGCGGCTGATCTTCAGGGAAGATAAAAGCCTTCCATTTGTATACTGCTGTCTCGCCGTAAAAGGGGGGCTGCTGGCTGAAAAAGACACCAATAACGGCATAACAAGATTGATGTCAGAGCTTCTCACCAGAGGCACCCGTAAACACGACAGCAAAGAGATCGCAGCCAGGATCGAATCAAAAGGCGCCAGCCTTTCTGCCTTCGCAGGCAGAAACAGCTTCGGACTCCAGGGCAAATGGTTTGCCGACGACTCAAAAACAATGTTCCGGCTCCTCTCGGATTGCCTGCTGAAGTCTACTTTTCCCCCGGAACAGATCAGCAAACAAAAATCACTCCAGATAGCAGCAATAGAAAAGCTCCGGGAACGACCGTTTTCGATTGCGAAAAACGAACTGCGCAAAATGATATTTAAAGGGCATCCATACCAGTGGTCAACCCTGGGGAACGCTGACAACCTAAAGAGAATAAACCGGGAAGATCTGCATAAACACAGGGACAGTCTGGTGACAGCAGAAAATGTGACTCTGGCCGTCTTCGGTGATATATCGCAAGCCCGGGCAAAGGAACTGGCTGAGAAATATTTCTCACAAGTTCCGGACCAGACCGCGCCTAGCCTCAGCCATGCACCCCCGACCACGAAACTGCCTTCCGAGAACATACGCCGCGAACCGAAGGAACAGGCAATAATACTAATGGGCATCCCAGCCGTGCCTCTGGGCGACCCAAAAGTCGAAGCCTTTACACTCATGCAAAAATGCCTGAACGGAATGTCCTCACAGCTTTTTCGAAAAGTCCGTGAAGAACGAGGCCTTGCATACTATGTCGGCGCATTCCCCAAGATCGGATTAAATGCAGGAGCGCTTATCTTCTACGCCGGCACCCAGGCAGAAAAAGTCGGCGAGGTGAAAAAGATTTTTTTCGAGGAAATTGACCGTATCACGGAAGCCGGACTGAGCGAAAAAGAAATAAGCCGCGCGCGAAACCGCATCATTTCAAGCTACGAGATGGGCTTGCAGAATAATATGCGTGTGGCAAAGAGATGCGCTCTCGACGAACTTCTGGGACTCGGATACCTTCACCAATTTACCACGAAAGACCGGTACCAGGCAGTCACCCCGAACCAGATCCACGAGGCTGCAAAATTGATACTCGACAAAGATAAAACCGCAACATCATTAGTCTTGCCCGAAGATTGACAGTTAAGTAAATATATCAATGAGCGCTTGAAATCTGCGCAACTTGAAAATGAATTAGAAGGAGTTTTATATGCCAGGCAATAACAACACGGAAATAACTGACAAAGATCTCTTTACAAACCTGATAATGATGCTTTCCTCTTCGGCTATGCAGCAATTAGGGAAAATCGTCAATCCCATCACCCAGAAAACCGAAGTCAATCTGGAAGGCGCACAGATCACTATCGATATGCTTACAATGATCCAGAAAAAGACCGCGGGTAACCTGGAAGACGATGAGAAAAAGATGCTTAATGACATAATATCCTCACTCCAGATGACCTACGTCGAAACCCGCAAAGAACAGGGACAACCCTCTCCCCCCGAAGAAAAACAGAAGGAACCCGAACAAACCATGGCTCCCGAGCCGGAATCAGAACAACCCTCCACCACACAAGAAGAAGAAACAGAAACAACGAAAACAAAATACCACAAATCCTACAGCGAATCATAACGTACGGGCGAGACCTGTCTCGCCCCCCTTCCCCTCTTCCCCCTTACCGTTTCCCCTTCCCGTATTCCATACTTGTTAAACACAACTCAAACCTGCTATCTTTTCCGTTTTGCCAGGGAGAAACATAATGACAGCTCATGAATGGATTGCTATTCTCGACTTCGGCTCGCAATACACACAACTAATAGCGCGCCGTATACGCGAACAGCATGTTTACTCTGAAATCGTACCTTTCTCAATCTCAGCCGAGAAACTCAAGGAACGCAAGCCTTCAGGCATTATCCTCTCTGGAAGCCCCGCAAGCGTCTTCGATGAAGGCGCGCCGTTTCCGGAAGAGGAAATCCTCAATCTTGGCGTTCCTGTGCTTGGAATCTGCTATGGAATGCAAAGTATGACGCGCCTGCTCGACGGCCAGGTCAAACCCGGCAAAAGCCGCGAATACGGACACGCGGTAATCGATGTCGTCTCGCCCCACGCCCTCTTTGGAAACCTTCCTGCGAAGCAGCCGGTATGGATGAGCCACGGAGACCAGGTGGAAAAAATGCCGGAAGGCTTCGAGGTTATGGCAAAAACCTCTACCTGCCCCATTGCCGCATTCGCCAACAAAGAAAAGAACTTCTACGGAGTACAATTTCATCCCGAAGTCATACACACCGAACACGGCCTGAAAATCCTGCACAGGTTTGTTTTCGATATCTGTAAATGCACGGGCAATTGGGAGATGTCGAAATTCATAGAAAAGAACGTCGCTTACCTGAAAGAAAAAGTAAGGCGCAAGGACGTTGTCTGCGGACTCAGCGGCGGAGTCGACTCCGCCGTAGTGGCTGCGCTGATCCACAAAGCCATAGGCAACCAGCTCCATTGCATCTTTGTCGATAACGGCCTGCTGCGTAAAAACGAAGCCGAAGAAGTAGAGAGAACTTTCGGCAAAGCCTTCGGTATGGACCTGCACGTCATAAATGCTGAAGACCTGTTCCTGAAGAATCTTAAAGGCGTAACCGATCCAGAAAAGAAACGCAAAATAATAGGGAAAACTTTTATCGATGTGTTTTCAAAGGAAGCCACATCTCTGGGCAAGGCAGAATACCTGGCCCAGGGGACGCTCTATCCCGATGTTATTGAAAGCGTATCACCCCTCGGCGGGCCTTCAGTAACAATAAAGACGCATCATAATGTCGGCGGCCTTCCCGAAAATCTCCATTTTTCTCTCATCGAACCGGTGCGGGAATTGTTCAAAGACGAAGTACGGGAGCTTGGCCGCGAACTGGGACTTCCCGAACATATAGTCAACAGACAGCCCTTCCCCGGCCCCGGGCTCGCGGTAAGAATACTGGGCGCCGTGACGCCGGAGCGAGTTAAGCTCCTCCAGGAAGCCGACATGAGAGTACAAGAGGAAATATCAAAACTCGATAATTACGCCGAAATATGGCAGTCCTTTGCTGTGCTTCTGCCGGTACAGACAGTAGGAGTAATGGGCGACGGACGCACCTACGAAAACGTTATAGCGCTGAGAGTTGTTGAAAGCAAAGACGCAATGACCGCCGACTGGTCACGCCTGCCCTATGAGACCCTCGCAACTATATCCAACCGAATCATCAATGAAGTGCGAGGCGTCAACAGAGTGGTCTACGATATCAGTTCCAAACCACCATCCACCATCGAATGGGAATAAATTCCCCTCCGTACGGGCAGGCCTCACGCCTGCCCTCGTGCCTCCCCCCGCTCCTCACTTCATCATTGAACATTCCATGCCGTGCCCGCCGAAGCTACCTGAGCGAAGGCGTGGCCGTGCCCGCCGAAGCTACCTGAGCGAAGGCGTGGTTGGATATTGGATATTTTCTCTCTGTTCCCTGCCCTCAGCTCGCCTGATAAGTCCCATCGGGCATTTTCTTCCACTTCCGCCCGGTATTTTCCTGTGCCGCCTGCTCCAACTCTTTCAAAACAGCCTCCACGCCGTAACCTCGCGATTTCGCCACAAGCAGCAAGGCGATCATGCAGTCAGCAATCGGTCGAAGGGCGCCCGGATTGTATTTCGCCTCTTCAAGCTTGGCGTCAATCTTCTTGCGCTCGGCGTCAATATCGGTCTCTTTGAATATCCCGTGCAACTCGTCCACGCACATCCGAATGACTTCTTTCATATCCATTACAACCTCCTCCGGCCAACTGCAAAATCCTTTGAGATTCCCCTCATCCTATCCCATGCACAGGAAAAATCTTCTCCCTGACCTTCTCTACAACACTTTCAACTGCCTCATCCACTTCGCTCCGCCTCCCGGCATCCGAAAGATATACCCTGTCGCGCAACCCCCCCGCCCAGTCAGTCGTCTCCAGCATCACCCCGCCCATGCCAAGAGCCATATCTTCCTGCGTTGATTCTTCCTGCCCCGTGAGAACACTCCAGATCAGAGTCCAGCCACGAACCGTATTGTCAAAGTTATAACCGCCTCCACCCGTCACTAGCAACGGTTTTTCTTTCTTCACAACCTTTTTCACAAGAGTTGCATACACGTTATTGGTCAGGTGCAGGTGAGCAAGAGGATCACCCGAAAGACCGTCCATGCCAAGCTCCAGAATTATCACGTCAGGGTCATATGCCTCTAACAATGGCATGGCAACTTCATTGAACGCTCGTTCATATACACGGTCATACGTGCCGACCGGAAGAGGCACGTTTACAGTATAGCCCCGGCCTTGACCCGTCCCGATCTCGTGTACCGAACCAGTACCTGGAAACAGGGTTTTTCCGCTTTCATGAAGAGATACGGTCATGACGTCATTCCGAGCGTAAAAAGCTTCCTGCACTCCATCGCAGTGATGAACATCAAGATCCAGAAACAGCGCCCGCCTGCCCGCCTCTACCAGTCGCATTGCTCCCAGAACTATGTCGTTGATATAGCAGAATCCGGCAGCGCTGTCCGAATGAGCATGGTGATAACCCCCCGAAGGATTGAACGCTATATCCGCCTCCCCTTCAACGACCATCCGCGCACCGGTAAGCGTGGCGCCAGCCGCATACATCGCATAGTCATTCATCCCCTTGAACACAGGACAATCGGGAGTGCCAAGGCCCATCGCAAAGGCCGTCGCGGGCAAGTCGCCCCCCTCGGCAGCAATGAGCGCATCCAGATATTCAGCAGCGTGAAATTTCTCAACTTCACTTCTGTCCGCCTTCTCAGGCTCTACCACACGCGATCCATTGTAACCCATGAGTCCCATGGAATGTATCGTCTGAAGAACCGCGCCGGCACGTTTTGAACTGAAAGGACATTCGCCCGGATAACCGTTCTTATCCAACTCATCAGAATGCAGAAATACCGCTTTTCCGGAAGCCATTCAACTATACCTTAAGTTAACACACGCCCCCCGTTACCGGGGGGCGTGACAAAAAGCGCAACTACGCCATTTCTTTTTGCGGAGGCTTAACCATAGCAATTATTGCCGCAGCCACAAGGCACAGCGCCCCGCAAATCGTGAACGCAAGCGGGAAGTTCCCCAGATCTCCAAGCTTACCCCCCAGTAATGGGCCGAATATACCCCCTACGCCATACGAAAGGAAAACCCACCCGTAATTCTGGGCAAGATATTTCGTTCCGAAAGTGTCGGCCGTAATAGTGGGGAACAAAGCAAAATTGCCGCCAAAGTTAAACCCTATCAAAGCAGCTCCAACATAGAGAAGCACAGGCGTCCCAGCCATCTTCTGGAACGCAATCACAATCACTCCTTGAGTAGCCAGCATTATGAAAATTGAAGCCTTCCTTCCCAGTTTGTCGCTCATTGTGCCCCAGGCTATCCGTCCGATTCCATTTGCAAGGGAAAAGAACACTGCCATGGCAAGACCCGCAGCAGCGCTGGCTTCCTTCCAGTCCAGTCCGCCAGTCATCATTGCCTTCATGGGAAACGCCTTCATCAGACCTATGGTCATCAGACCCGCGCCCGCGCCGAACACGAAACACAGAAAGATCATATAAAACTGAGGTTTCCTCAGCATCTCGCCGGTAGGCATATCAACCACTCCTGCCGCAGGCTTTCCGTCTTTGCCGACTTCAGGCGGCTTATAACCCTTCGGCAACCAACCTTCCGCAGGATTTTTCATCCATACAGATCCAATTAGACACGCGAGAAAGAAAGCTATGCCGTATATAATAAAAGTGGCGCTGAGTCCAACGTTAGCGATCAAATGGCCCCAGGTCCCCGCAAGCTTGACCCACAACAAAGCTCCAAATCCGAAGCCGGCCACCGCTAAACCTGTTATCATCCCCTTCTTGTCAGGAAACCACTTTACACCCACGGCAATAGGCACTACATAACCAAGCCCAATACCAGCTCCGCCGACTAAACCAATAAAGGTAAAAAGAAGAGGAAAACTCTTGCCGCCGAACAGACCAGCAAGAACATAACCTGCGCCAAGAACAACGCCGCCCGAAACTGCAAGAGTTCTGGGACCGAGCTTCGGCATTAAACGTCCGGCAATTACCATAACAACAGCAAATGCTGCCAGCCCGGCTGAAAATATCCCCTGCGTTGCCGCATTTGAAAAACCGTAAGACTTCTCATTCAACTGATCGGCAGGCACATGCTTCTGAACAACAGTATCTATCTCCCCTGCAATCTCTCCTTGTGTAGCTTTCAACTTTTCCTTGGCTTCCTCTTCAACAGCCCCCGCAAGCTGGGCAGAAACCTTCTTCATCCTGCTTCTCGGACCTTCCAGTTCCTGTTCCATCTGCTCGTACTCAGACTGTTCAATGCCTAGCTGCTCAGCCCCGTACAGCGCGGCTACATCTCCGGGCGAATCGGCCTGTAAGGCGGGAGTGAACACACTCCACGCATAAATAGCTCCCAGACATAACTGGATCAATACCGCTCCCAAAACAACCAGCCAACGATTCATAATCTTACCTTCTGCCATGGTAACCTCCCTTTTCACAGGACAGCCCGACACGATCATTTTTCTCATGCCGGGCTGTCACAATTCTAGTCATTTCTGAAGTTGTCAGGCTTCCTTGCTGCCCTCAACCAGCTTGTCCACAACACTCGGATCCGCCAATGTGCTGACATCACCAATCTTGTCCATCTCATTCTCCGCGATCTTACGCAGAATTCTGCGCATGATCTTACCGGAACGTGTCTTGGGCAGAGCAGAAGCAAACTGAAGCTTGTCAGGAGTCGCAATCGGACCAATCTCCTTCCGAACATGCTTTACCAGTTCCTTCTTCAAATCCTCAGTGCCGTCGACCCCTTCAACGAGAGTTACAAAGGCGTAAAGAGCCTGGCCCTTGACATCATGGGGCATCGGCGCAACCGCCGCTTCGGCAACCTTTTCATGACTCACCAGCGCGCTTTCGACTTCCGCTGTCCCGATCCTGTGCCCGGAAACATTAACCACGTCGTCAATGCGGCCCATCAGCCAGTAATCGCCGTCACCGTCAATCTTGCACCCGTCACCAGTAAAGTACAAGTCGTTGTACATGGTGAAATAAGTGTCAATAAACCGGTCATGATCGCCCCAGGTCGTCCGCAACATTCCCGGCCACGGCTTCTTTATGCAAAGTTTGCCGCCTTCGTTCGTGTCACATTCAGACCGATCGTCCCGCAGAACAACGGGCTCAACGCCGAAGAACGGACGCGAGGCGCTGCCTGGTTTCAAAGTATGAGCGCCGGGCAAAGGCGTTATCATCACGCCGCCAGTCTCAGTCTGCCACCAGGTGTCGACGATAGGACACTTCTTGCGACCTACCTTGTCATAATACCACATCCATGCCTCAGGATTGATCGGCTCGCCTACCGAACCCAGAACTACGAGCGAATCAAGGCTGTACTTGGTCGGCCACTCGTCTCCCTGACGTATGAGCGCCCTGATAGCAGTCGGAGCAGTATAGAACTGGTTGATCTTGAACTTGTCGATCATGTGCCAATACCTGCCCGGATCAGGATAAACCGGCGTGCTTTCAAACATCACGGTCGTGGCCCCGTTACACAACGGTCCGTAAACAATGTAACTGTGACCAGTAATCCAGCCAATGTCCGCCGCACAACAATAAACATCATCCTCTTTAACATCGAAAATGTATTTGTGAGTCAGACTCGTGTGCAGCAGATACCCCGCTGTAGTATGCACAACACCCTTGGGCTTTCCGGTCGACCCCGAGGTGTAGAGAATGAAAAGCGGATCTTCCGCATTCATCTTTTCCGGCTCGCATTCCTCAGATGCCTCAGCCATCACATCTCCGTACCAGAGATCCCTGCCCTCTTTCATGTTGCATTCTTCGTCATTGCGCTTGACGACAATGACCTTCTCAATAGAAGGAGTCTCTTCCAATGCCTGGTCCGAAATATCTTTAAGCTTTACCGACTTGCCCGCGCGACGGGAGACATTAGCAGTAACAAGGACCTTACAATCGGAATCATTAATACGGTCTTTCAACGCATCGGCGCTGAAACCGCCAAAAACAATAGAATGAATTGCGCCTATTCGCGCACAGCCCATCATCGCAATGGCCAGCTCAGGGATCATACCCATGTAAATACACACGCGATCCCCTTTCCCGACACCCTGGGCCTTAAGCACGTTGGCAAACTTGCAGACCTCCGTGTAAACCTGCTTGTATGTTAAACTCTTATCCTCGTCAGGCTCATCACCCTGCCAGAGAATTGCATTCTTGTTCTCGCGATCCGTGCCCATATGACGGTC
The DNA here is from genome assembly GCA_964440205.1 of uncultured Victivallaceae bacterium. Lineage (GTDB taxonomy): Bacteria > Verrucomicrobiota > Kiritimatiellia > UBA8416 > CAYSRM01 > CAYSRM01. The sequence continues at coordinate 470 of CAYTRK010000006.1, read as the reverse complement.
AAGGCAATTCTGGGTAACATTCAGTTCGCCGTCTTCAAACCACGTGTGCTTGATGTTCCTGCTTTCAGTATCCCACGTATACTTTCTCGCCACCGTAGGCTTTTTGGACCAGTCAAGCGTGTCGGCCATCTCCAGCCAGAAATTCTCAGGGTCGTTAATAGAACGATCATACATCTCCTTGTACTTCTCTTCAGTTATGTATGCGCGCTCAACCATCTCTTCAGGAGGTGGGAAGGTTCTGCCTTCATTCACTGAAACTTCTTGTGATACATCCTTTTTCTCGTCCGCCATTTCTTCCTCCATTACTGTTAATATATTAACGCTACAGACACAAACCAACCAATTGGCGAAGCTACACCTTAGACTTTGCCCAATCCACACGCAAGAGAAGAATAAAATTTTAAGTTTTTTTCTCGGCTCTTCACGGAATTGTGTACTTGGGGGCGCAGAGCCCCTTTCGCACAGGAGCT